>CAZCEE010000053.1:0-11346 GCA_964497165.1 uncultured Schumannella sp.
ACTATCAACGATGTCCCGACTCAGATATCAACGATGTCCTGAACTCGGACACCCTAGGCTCCACGCTGTGATGAGTCGCGACATAGGTGACACCTGAGTCGCGTCATCGGTTACAGATTCGGTTGAGAGCCCCGCCATCGGCCGGGCTCTTGTCATTGGTTGCGCCAGTAGCCGCGGGTCGGGTCGATGTGGTGGCGGCTGAGGATTTCGCCGGTTTCGAGCTCGACGACGGTGGCGGTGGTGTCGTCGAGGAGGGCGAGGATGCGTTTGCCGCGGTGGGCTCTGCCGATGCCGAGGTGGTGCATGCGTCCGGCTCGGCGGAGGCTGACGTGCCCGTCGGCGTTGACGCGGTCGTAGCGGATGCGGAAGTGCCCGTCGCGGCCGCCGGCGGGGTGTGCTTTCGGGGTGGCGCGGTAGGCGTCGCCAGGGGTGGAGCGGTCGCGGGCGCGATGCGGTCGGTGTTCGTTGTAGTGCTGGCGGAAGGTGTCGAGCTGGTGTTGCAGGTCGACGAGGGTGTTCGCGGTGGGCTGCGCGGATAGCCAACGTTTCAGGGTCTGGGGGAAGCGTTCGATTTTGCCTTGGGTCTGCGGGTGGCCGGGGGAGCCGTTCTTTTGTCTCACCCCGAGCAGGGGCAGGAGGTATTCGAAGGCGTTCCGGTCGCGGACTTCCACCGTCGTGGCAGCCGGATTGCTCGCTGGACGACGGGATTGGGGTTCAAGCGCCTCGAGTCCTCCCGCCCGATATCGGGCCAGGAGCCGATACAGATGCATCCGGCTGATCCCGTACTCGACCTCGGCTTGGCTAACCGTGAGCTGTTTCGCGACGATCTTGAGGACCACGACCCGATGCTTCGACATGCACGCGACTGTCACCTATGTCGCGACTCATGTGTCACCGATCAACTGTCACCTATGTCGTGAACCCGGACACCCTAGGCTCCACGTCTTGTTGACTCAAGTTGGGTCGCGGTATCGCAAGTCTCGCCTGCCGCGCAACTTCAGCCGCCCATGGCGTCGATCAGATCGGCCTCCGTACCATTCACTAGTACCTTCTCGACGGGCGTCGTGACCGGCAGCACGTAGGTCGACGCCTTCAGATCTGCTGTACACCACAGCGAGAATGGCTTCCGGATCTCGACCTCGACGACGCCCTCCGCGATGTCGATCCCGATCACATCGCTCTCGCAGCTCGAGCTCTGCACGAGAACAAGGAAGACTTCACCTTCCGCCCTGACGGCGAACGGTGTTGTCGTCAGGAGGGCGTCCATTTGCTGTTCGTCAGTCAAAACCTCTGCGCCGTCGACGACTGGGAACCCGTCATAGCGCTCGACATCCATTGCCTGCGCGCATCCCGCCAAGAGGACCGACGCGAGCAGACCCAGGATCGCGACTCGCCGTGTACGCACTTCTGCCCCCGGATCATTGCGGTACGTAGTACAGACCGTAGCCGCTCGTGTTGTTGAAGAACGCGAGCAGTGGCGCAAACATGTTGTGCCAGCTGCAGTTGCGGCCACCGACCACACCGGGATCGCCCGTGCAGGTCGTGCTCTCGAAAGTCATCCCGCTGTTGATCCCCGTGGCATAAACCTGTCCGCCGTTGCGAACCGAGTTCCAGCAGCGACCGGTCGTCCTCGAGGGCACGTTGCAGGTCGTCGGGTTCGTACCGTGAGCCGATGCGGCTCCACACCACCAGGTCGGCGCTCGGCGCGATGTCGGCGTACGGATAGCGCTGGACGACGGTCAACCCGCGCACCACCTCGACGACGCTGAACGGTCGGGCGGCGTCGAGCGATTACGCCCGCACGGCGATCCGGCGGGCTTGCGCCCGCGTCAGCTCAACCGGGTCGGTGCTCAGAACTCGTCGTCGTCACCGATGTCGGCGCTGCCCGGGTCGCCGAGGTCTTCGATCCACAGGTCGTCGTCGGCGCGCAGCGTCTGCCAGGCGGCGTAGGCGATCCCCGCGAACGCGACGACGCCGAGGCCGATGAGGATGTATTTGCCCGGGCCGCTGGACTTCGGCGGCGTGACGACGCCGGCCTTCTGCCCGGCCTTCGAGATGCGACGCACGACATCGCGCACGGCCGGGTTCTTCGCGGCCTCGAGCACGGCGAGGGCGGAGCCGATCGTTCCGGAGATCGCGGGCAGCACGTCGTCGGTGAACCGTTCCCGAGCGGTCGACGCGGCTTCACGGGCGGCGCCGAACCCGTCGCGGGCGGTACCGAAACCCTCGCGGACGCGGGGGCGCACCTCTTCGCGGGCGAAGTTGGCGGCCTGACGGCGGGCATCCTTCAGCACGACGGTCGCGTGCTCGATGGCTTCGCGCTGCTCATCCCAGAGGCGCTCGGCATCCCGCTTGAGGCGGTTGAGTTCCCGCTGGCGCTTGCGTGACAGTGCCATGACGACCTCCGGTTGTGCTTCAGAAGAGCTGACGCGACCATCCTGCCATGAGCAGCTGATTGCGCCGTAGGGCTTGCCAACACGAGCGACATGCGAGAATGGCGCAATGCCTGCGCACACTCACGTCGCCACCGTCCACACCACCCTCGGCGACATCCGCATCAACCTGTTCGGCTTCCACGCCCCGGTCACCGTCGACAACTTCGTCGGCCTCGCGACTGGCACGAAAGAGTGGCAGGACCCGGCCACGGGAGAGACCAAGAACAGCCCGCTCTACGACGGGGTGATCTTCCACCGCATCATCAAGCAGTTCATGCTTCAGGGTGGCGACCCGCTCGGCAAAGGCATCGGTGGTCCGGGCTACAACTTCGACGACGAAATCCACCCCGAGCTGCACTTCACCGAGCCGTACCTGCTCGCCATGGCCAACGCCGGCATCCAGGGGGGCCACGGCACCAACGGCTCGCAGTTCTTCATCTCGACCGTGCCGACCCCGTGGCTCAACGGCAAGCACACGATCTTCGGCGAGGTCGCCGATGACGACTCGAAGCGGGTCGTCGATGCGATCGAAGCGGTCGACACCGACGGGCGCGACAAGCCGCTTCAGGATGTCGTCATCACCTCGATCTCGATCGACGCGGTCTGAGCGACACCGGACCGTGAGCGACGCCCCCTCGTGACCGACGCGGAGACCTCACCCGACGTCTGCTACCGGCATCCTCAACGCGAGAGCTGGGTGCTCTGCCAGCGTTGCGGGCGCACGATCTGCCCCGAATGCCAGATTCTCGCGCCGAATGGGGTGCTATGCCCCGAGTGCGTTCGCGAGGTCGGCGGCTCGGTCTCGTGGCGCGGCGCCGGCGCGGCGCGGCGTCCCGCAGCGAAGGCACGCCCGGTTCGCGCTTCCCGATCGCGTCCCGAACGCCCATCGCCGGGCGGCGGATTCCTCGGCACCGTCGGGCAGATGCTCCGTCCGGGTTCCGAGGTGCCCGCGCTGAGCTGGGGCACCGTCGGCGCCGTGCTCCTGCTCGCGGTCGTGGGTCTCATCACCGGGGGCCTCCCGTACGCATTCCTCGTCGCCGCACCGCAGTTCGCTCTCGAGGTGTGGCGCTACTTCACCGCCGCATTCGTCTACCCGCCCAACTTCGTATTCCTCATCTCGATCCTGCTCAGCTCGGTGTTCTTCCTGCTCACCGCGCCGGTTGTCGAGCGCAACCTCGGGCGTGGTCGTTTCGCCGCGATGCTCCTCGTCGCCGGAGGAATCGGCAGCGCCGCGATGGTGATCGCGGGCGGCCCCTCGTACGGTCTCTCGGGGCTGCTGTTCGGGATGTTCGGCTCGTACCTGATCTTCGTCTGGTCGAATCCCCAGGCCCGGGTGCAGATCCTCATCATCATCGGCATCAACCTGCTGATCAGCCTGGCTTTCGGCGGGTTCTTCCTGCCGCTGATCATCGGCGGCCTCATCGGCGGCGCGGGAATGACCTACCTGTTCCAGCGCTACGACACCAGGCCGGGCTCGACGTCACGCACGCCCTATCTCATCGCCGGCGCGGTGCTCGGGGTGTTCATTCTGTTCGCAATCCTGCGCTCTGTCGCGTTCTGACGCGTCGGCTCACGACGGTTATCCACAGGCTCATCCACAGTGTGGAGAGAATGACATGCGTGTAACTCACCCGGGGGGTGACCGGGGTCAGCGCCACCGCGTCGTCATGAAGAACCCGATGATGAGGAAGCCGAACCCGATCGCGATGTTCGCCTCGTTGATTCCCGGGATGGGCCACGAACCCTGGCTCAGGTAGTAGACGATGATCCACGCCAACCCGAGCAGCATGAAGCCGAACATGATCGGCTTGAACCACACTGGGTTCGGGAGGTTCTCGCGACGGTCGGCGTCGGCGGAGTCGGCCTTCCGCGGAGAGGGTGACGTGTTGGGTCGAGCCATGCGGAGCAGTCTAACCGAGGCCGGTCGGACCGCGACCCGGGCAACGGACCGCGCGACGTAGAATCGGGGGCATGACGGACGGGGTGGAATCGACGGCCGAGGTCGCCCCTCGGCCGTCGGGTCGCGCGTCGCGACGGCGACCGCACCGCCGAATCTCGATCGTCGGCGTGCTCGGCGAGCTGCTCATCACCGCGGGCGCGCTCGTGCTCGCCTTCCTCGGCTACCAGGTGTGGCTCGGCGACCTCATCGTCGGGGGGCAGCTCAACGGCGAAGCCAGCGAGCAGGCCGAGGAGTGGGGCGCAGGCTACTCCGACACCCCACCCAGCGAAGCCGGTGACACCGCCGTTTCGGACGACCCGCCCGTTCTGGCCGCACCCGCGAACGCTGTGCGGTTCGCGAACCTGATCATCCCGCGCTTCGGCGGCGACTACTACCGTCCGATCGCGGAAGGCATCGGCACGACCGCCGTGCTCAACAAAGGCAACATCGGCCACTACCCGACGACCCAGATGCCGGGTGCGCTCGGCAATTTCGCGCTCGCCTCTCATCGCTCGAGCGGGGGCGGCAACTTCCATGACCTGCACCAGTTGCTGGTCGGCGACCACATCTACGTCGAGACGGCGGACGGCTGGTACCAGTACTCGTTCCGCAACCTCGAATACGTGCGACCGAGCGGTGTGGGCGTGCTCAACCCCGTGCCGCAGGCCGACGGGGTCGAGGCGACGGAGCGTTTCATCACGCTCACGACGTGCAACCCGTTCTTCTCGACGGCCGAGCGCATCATCGCCTACGGCGTCTACGACTCGTTCTATCCGCGAGCCGGTGGAGTGCCGGCCGAGATCGCGTCGAACGTGACGGGAGCCGGCTGATGTATGCAGCGTTGTGGCGGGCACTGCCCGGGCCCTGGTGGGTGCGGCTGCTCATGCTGCTGGTCGCGGTCGCCGTGATTCTCACCGCACTCGTGTGGTGGGTGTTCCCGGTGATTGACCAGATGGTTGCGCCGCAGGATGTGACGGTGGACGGATGACCCGGGTTCTCGTTCTCGACAACTACGACTCGTTCGTCTACACGCTCAACGGGTATCTGCAACAGCTGGGGGCGTCGACCGAGGTCGTGCGCAACGATTCGTTCGCGGCCGAGGAGGCCGCGTCGCGGATCGCCGACTACGACGCCGTATTGATTTCGCCGGGACCGGGGACCCCCGCCGCAGCGGGCGTCTCGATTCCGGTCGTGCACGCCGCGCTCGCCGCCGGGAAGCCCCTGCTCGGGGTCTGCCTCGGGCATCAGGCGATCGCCGAGGCCCTCGGAGCGACGGTGACCCACGCCGACGAGCTGATGCACGGCAAGACGTCGCTCATTCGACACGACGACAGCGCCTTCTACACCGGGGTGCCGCAGCCGTTCCGCGCCACCCGGTACCACTCGCTCGCGGTCGTCGACGGCACCGTTCCCGCCGAACTCGAGGTGACCGCTCGAACCGAGGGCGGCGTCATCATGGGTGTGCAGCACCGCTCCGCGCCGATCTTCGGCGTGCAGTTCCACCCCGAGTCGGTGCTCACCGAGGGCGGCTACCGCATGCTCGGCAACTGGCTCGCCGGAGCCGGTCTGCCCGAGGCTGCGGAACGCGCTAAGGCACTCAGCCCTCTCGTCAAACTCGGTTAGCCCGAGCAGTAGGTCAGCGTCACCGACGACTTCTGCGGCACCTCGCCGACGACCGACTGGCTCACGACGGTCTGGCCGGTGCAGGAGTTGTCGAGCACCAGCTTCACGCCGAGCTGCAGGCTGCCGCCCTTCAACGTCGACTGGGCGGCGGCGACGGGCTGCCCCGCGAGGTCGGGGACGACGACGAGGCCGTTCGAGACGACCAGGTCGATCGTGGAGCCGGCCGGGACCTGCGTCGACGTGGTGATCACATCGGTGCTGCCCTCGACCATGATGCCCAGCACGGAGCCGCTCGGCACGTTCGGCGAGTAGGTCACCGTCGTGGTTCCGTAGACGAGCTCACGTTCGGCGAGTGCGGCCTTCGCGGCCTCCTGGTCCTGGTAGACGAGACTTGGCACATCGACGAGCGGCGCTCCCGACGAGACGACGATCTGCACCTCCTGGCCGGGAGACACGGTGGTTCCCGGCTCGGGGGTTTGCTCCATGATCTCGCCCTCGGGCACCTCTTCATCCGAGCGCGTCGTCTGGTCGACGTTCAAGCCGGCCTCGTCGAGAATCTGCGTTCCCTGCTCGACGTCGATGCCGACGACATCCGGTACCTCGACCGCGGCACCCGAACCGACGAGGTTCTGCGACTGAAGTGAGAACACCCAGAACACTGCCGCGACGAGAATGACGACGAACATCGCGACGCCGCCCCAAATCCAGGCAACCGGTGGCCGACTCTGGGTGCGCGGCATCCGGTCGTCGTTGTCGTCGTCGGCGAAACGACGCAGCGCCGCCTCCGACGCGGCGCCCGTGCTCGGGTTCACTCCGAAGAGAGTCGAGCTGAAGTCGTCGACCGGCACGAGTTGCCGGTCGGGCAGCTTTCCGGTGACCGCGGCCTCAACGTCGCGCTTGAAGTCGCCCGCGCTCTGGAAACGCTCGAAGCGGTCTTTCGCGAGGGCGTGCATGACGACCGCGTCGAGGGCCGGCGTCACGGCCGGGTTGAGACGGCTCGGCGGTGTCGGCGCTTCGCTCACGTGCTGGTAGGCCGTAGCGACAGCGGTCTCGCCATGGAACGGGGGCTTGCCGGTCAACAACTCGTAGAGCACAACGCCGGTCGAATACAGGTCGGTGCGGGCATCCACCGCTTCACCGCGGGCCTGCTCGGGTGAGAAGTACTGGGCGGTGCCGAGGATCGCACTTGTCTGGGCGATCGTCGCGGACGAGTCGGAGATCGCCCGTGCGATGCCGAAGTCCATCACCTTCACCTGGCCGGTCGAGGTGACCATGACGTTGCCGGGCTTGATGTCGCGGTGCACCACACCGGCGCGGTGCGAGTATTCGAGGGCGGTGAGGATGCCGTCGACGATGTGCACGGCCTGCTCGGCCGACATCGGGCCTCGCGCGACGAGATCTTTGAGCAGGTGGCCCTCGACGTGCTCCATGACGATGAACGGCACCTGCAGTTCGCGGCCCGACGAGTCGCGAGCGATCTCCTCGCCGGCGTCGTAGACGCGCACGATCGTGGGATGCGCCATCCGTGCAGCGGCCTGGGCCTCCTGGCGGAACCGGGTGCGGAACGCCGGGTCATTCGCGAGGGACGGCTTGAGCAGCTTGATCGCGACCTTGCGGCCGAGCCGCGCGTCGAGTCCCAGGTGCACGTCTGCCATGCCGCCGCGGCCCAGTAGCTCGCCGATCTGATACCGGCCCGCGAGCAGGCGGGGTCCCGCGGAGGTGTCGGTCACGCCAGTCAGTGTAACTTCCCGATCATCACGGTCAGCTGACGGTGATGGTGAGTGTTCCCGACGGATTCGACGTGATGCCACCCTCGCAGAGGGCGACGTAAGTGACGGTGGTCTCGCCCGGGTCGCCGAGGTTGATCGTGAGCGACGTCGCACCTGCCGAGACGGGGTTGCCGCCGGGGAAGGTGCCGTTGTTCACGGTGAAGTCGTACCCGGTGAGACTGTGACCACTCGGACATCCCGAATAGGTCGGGAAGGTGATCGTCACATCGTCGCCGGAAAGGTGAGGCCCGAAGGGCGCTGTGGCCGTCGTCGGGGCCGACGGGTTCGCGAACGCGCCGTAGACCCGCACCGTGATCGTCGAGCCCTTCGTGACGTTGCCGGTCGGGTTGAGGCTCACGACCGTGCCGACCTGCTCGGGAGAGGGCGCAGCCGGGCCGTCGGCCTGGTCGACGACGAGCTCGAGCGCGACGAGCTCCTGGCGCACATCTTCGAACGGTCGTCCGATGTAGTCGTCGGGGTCGATGCTCACCCGGTTGCTGGGCGGGCTGGTCGACGGAGTGGGGTTTGGGGTCTGGTTCGTGTTCGACGGGGAGGGTGTTCCGCCGCCGCCCCCGTTGGGGTTGATCAGGAAGATGATGATGATCGCGACGACCGCGACGGCGAGCACCGACACCACCGCGACGAGCGGCCACGTCCACGGGCTGCGGCGGCGTTCGACGCGCTGCTCGGCCGTCGACGAGGTGCCCATTCCCTCACCGGAAGGAAGCACCCGGGTGACGGCGCTCGTCGTGGAACCGCTCGCTCCGAGGATCGACGTGAACGTCGCCTCCCCGCCCGCGATGCCGGCGACAGCGGCCACCGCGCCGTTGATGTCGCCGCGGCGGAGGGCCTGGGCGGCACGCGCGAGGTGCGAAGCGGTCTGCGGTCGGTCGGCGGGCTTCTTGGCGATGCTCGCATACACGAGGTTGCGCACCGGCTGGGCGACGGTGACCGGCAGCTCGGGCGGCTGCTCGTTGATCTGCGCCATCGCGATCGCGACCTGTGATTCGCCGGTGAACGGTCGACGACCCGCGAGCGCCTCATAGGCGACGATGCCGAGCGAGTAGATGTCGGTCGTCGGCGAGGCCGAATGTCCGCTCGCCTGTTCGGGTGACAGGTACTGCACGGTGCCCATCACCTGACCGGTCGCAGTGAGCGGCACCTGATCGGCGATCCGGGCGATCCCGAAGTCGGTGATCTTCACCCGGCCGTCGGGCGTGATGAGCAGGTTGCCGGGCTTGATGTCGCGGTGCACGAGTCCCGCGGCGTGGGCCGCCTGCAGAGCGGATGCCGTCTGCGCGACGATGTCGAGCACCTTGTCGGTCGGCAGCACCCGTTCGCGTTCGAGGATCGTCGAGAGGGCCTCGCCCGGGACGAGTTCCATCACGAGGAACGCTGAGCCGTCTTCCTCGCCGTAGTCGAAGACGTTGGCGATGCCCTCGTGGTTGACGAGTGCCGCGTGCCGGGCCTCGGCGCGGAAGCGCTCGAGGAATCCGGGATCGCCGAGGTATTCGTCCTTGAGGATCTTGATCGCGACGGTGCGCCCGATGACCAGGTCGGTCGCCTGCCACACCTCGCCCATGCCGCCGATCGCGACGCGAGATGAGAGCTGATACCGGCCACCGAAGGTGAGTCCGCTCGTGGGTCTCATCTGCTCAGCACCGCCTCCATGACCTTTTTGCCGATCGGCGCCGCCAGCAGGTTGCCGAACCCCGTCTGTCGATCCTCGAGCACCACCGCGACGGCGACCCGGGGGTCGTTCGCGGGGGCAAATCCCGTGAACCACAGCGTGTAGGGCTCGCCCTGACCGTTCTCGGCGGTTCCGGTCTTCCCTGCGACCTCGACCCCACTGATTCTTGCACCGTTGGCGACGCCGTTCGACACGCCGGCGACCATCATCTGGTTCAGGAGGGCGGCGTTCTGCGCACTCAGCGGCGTCGAGTAGACGTGCGGCTCGAACGACTGCAACACCGACAGATCGGGCGCCACGATGCTCTCGACGAGGTTGGGTTGCATGAGGGTTCCACCGTTCGCGATCGCGGCCGAGACCATCGCCATCTGCAGCGGCGAGGTGCGTACGCTCGCCTGCCCGAAACCGGTCAGCCAGGTCTCGGCTTCGCTCTCGGTCTGCGGGTACTGGCTGGGCTCCGTCGGCATCGGGATGTCGAATGACGAGCCGAACCCGAACTCTTCGGCTTGCTCGCGGATCACGTCATCCCCGAGGGCTCCGGCGAGCTGGGCGAACGGGATGTTGCAGGACAGCCGCAGGGCGGTGGCGATCGTCGCCTCGCCGCCCCCACCGCAGTTGCTGTCGGCGGAGTTGGTGATCGGTGTCGTCGTTCCCGGCAGGTCGATCGAGGTCGGGTTCGGGAAGGCGCTCTCGGGCGTGTACTGACCGCTTTCCAGCGCCGCCGCCGCGACGACGAGTTTGAAGGTCGACCCGGGCGGGTTGAGGTCGCCCGAGATCCCCCGGTCGATCAGCGGGTCGCCCGCGTCGGCGACGAGCGCCTCATAGGCGTCTTGCACCAGATCGGGATCGTGCACCGCGAGTGAGTTCGGGTCGTAGCTGGGCTTGGAGACGAGAGCGAGGATCGCGCCGGTCTTCGGGTCGATCGCGACGACCGCACCGGTGTAGTCGCCGAGCGCGTCCCAGGCGGCCTGCTGCACCACCGGGTCGATCGTCAATTCGACCGACGCCCCCTGCGGGTCGCGCCCCGTCAGGATCGCGTTGATGCGGTCGAGGAACTGCGCGTCGGAGTTGCCGCTGAGGAACGGGTTGAGTTCGGATTCGAGCCCGCCCGCCGACGGCTGGACGCTGAAGTATCCGGTGACCGTCGAATAGATCGGGCCGGCCGGGTACACACGCTGGTAGTTGTAGCGATCGTCGACGGGTTCCGAGTACGCGATCGGCTGCCCGTCGACGAGGATCTGGCCGCGCTCGGTCTGGAAGCTCGCGTAGATCGAGCGGGCGTTGCGCCCGTCGGCTTGGAGGTTGCCCTGCTGGAGGAACTGGATGACCGTCGTCGAGACGAACAGCGCGAGGAACATCAGCAACACAAAGGTGCTGACCCGTCGGAGTGGCGTGTTCATGCGACACCCCGCCCGGGATCGCTGTCGATCACTAACTGGGGCTGGGCGCGTACCGAGTCCGACAGCCGCACGAGCAGGGCGACGATGACCCAGTTGGCGACGAGCGACGATCCACCCGCGGCGAGGAACGGCGTGGTCAGGCCGGTGAGGGGGATAACGCGCGTCACGCCCCCGGCGACGATGAACACCTGCAGTGCGACGACGAATGCGAGTCCGACGCCGAGCAGCCGGCCGAAGTCATCCTGCCCGGCGAAGGCGAGGTGGAATCCGCGCGAGACGAACACCATGTACAGCACGAAGATCGCGAACAGTCCGATCAGGCCGAGCTCTTCTCCGAGGCTGGCGATGATGAAGTCACTTTCGGCGAGCGGGGTGATGTCGGGGTTGCCGCGCCCGAGACCCGTGCCGGGAAGCCCGCCGTCGGCAAGCCCGAAGAGCCCGTTCGCGAGTTGGAAGCTGCCCCCGCCCTGGTCGTAGAGGTCGCTGTCGA
>CAZCEE010000054.1:0-11230 GCA_964497165.1 uncultured Schumannella sp.
CGCCGATCGGCGTCGCGATCGCGACATCCGCAAAGGGCACCCCGAGGTCGGCTGGGGTGAGGTAGAACCAGCCGGTCAGGCGGCCACGTCGCGCTGTCGTCAGGTCACCCGAGTCGACGCCGAGGATGCGACGGGTCACGGTCGCCGGGGTCGTCGCCACGATCTCGCCGATGCGGGCATGCCCGGATTCGCGGGTGAACCAGAAGCTGTACTCGCCCGGCAAACGCGAGTCGGCCGTCGAGTCGAGCACGATGAGGCCCGCGTCGAGGTCGACCGAACGGATGACGACATCCTCTTCGCGCCGAGACGGCGGAACGAGCACTTTCCGCGCAATGACCACGCTGACGGCCGCGGTCGCTACGGCGGCCGCTCCGACGAGCGAGAGTGCTCCGATGACGCCGCTGATCGCGATCTTCGTGCGGCTCAGCATCCGGTCCTCCTCATGCAGGAGCAGTCCTGGCCGGAACGTGAGACGGCGTGGCACGTGACGGGCTCCCGATTCAAACCCTAGTGTTCAGTAGTGGCCACAGTTCGCTCCGATCCGGTCGTTCCGGCCGCGTTCGGGCGCGCGCTGACGGCGGTTCGCCGCGCGACAATCCGTCCGGAGCTGCAGCTCAGCGAGATCCCTGCGCCGACCGGGCTCGCGCCGCACGCGATCGCGATGGCGGCCGACGTCATCCCGGTGAAGCACGGCCTCGACTCGGTGCTCGGCACCGGCCGTTTCGTGCTGCTCTTCGACCCCGAACAGCCCGATTCCTGGGGCGGACCGTTCCGCGTCGTCTGCTTCGCCCAGGCGCCGCTCGAGACCGATATCGGGCTCGATCCGTTCGTCGCCGAAGTCGCCTGGTCGTGGCTCACCGACTCGCTCTCCGCGCGTAAGGCCGGCTACACGGCCGCCTCCGGCACCGCCACCAAGGTGCTGTCCACCGGATTCGGTGAACTCGCCCATCAGAGCGACGGCGCGCAACTCGAGGTGCGAGCCTCGTGGACACCGGATGCCGACGCGGTCGGCGCCTCCGTCGAAGCCTGGAGCGATCTGCTCTGCCGCCTCGCGGGTTTGCCGCCGACCACGGACGCTGTCGGACTACTGCCGAACCGGCGAGGGGCGCGTGGCTGACGCCCCAGATGTCGCAGCGCCGGCTGCTCTGCCTGAACCACACGAGCCCGTCGCCGTCATCGACACCGTCGACGAGTACCGCGACGCCGTCGCCGCGCTCGCCGCAGGACATGGCCCCTTCGCGGTCGACGCGGAACGCGCGTCCGGCTTCCGCTACTCGCAGCGCGCGTACCTGATCCAGGTGTACCGGCGTGGTGCGGGAGCCTTCCTCTTCGACCCGCCGGCGATCGGCGATCACTCGGAGCTCGCGGCGGTCATGGCGGGCGAGGAATGGATTCTGCACGCCGCCAGCCAAGACCTGGCCTGCCTGCGCGAAGTCGGGCTCGATCCCGAGGTGATCTTCGACACCGAACTCGGGGCCCGCCTCGCCGGCCTGCCTCGCGTCGGGCTCGGCACCGTCGTCGAAGACCTGCTCGGCATCCATCTGGCGAAGGAGCACTCGGCGGCCGACTGGTCGACGCGGCCGCTGCCTCAGAGCTGGCTCATCTACGCCGCCCTCGATGTCGAACTCCTCCCCGACCTGCGCGACGCGATCGGGCAACTTCTTGAGGATGCCGGCAAGGGCGAGATCGCTGGGCAGGAGTTCGCTGCCGTGCTGCGACGTGAGCCCGTATCCCGCCAGGAGCCGTGGCGCCGACTGTCCGGCATCCATGCCCTTCGGCAGCAGCGCAACCTCGCGGTCGCGCGCGAACTGTGGCAGACGCGCGACGACTATTCGCGCGAAATCGACTCGGCGCCGGGGCGACTCGTGCCCGACGCCTCCCTGCTTGCGGCAGCGCGTGCACTCCCGGCGACCAAACGCGATCTCGCCGCGATGAAGGACTTCAATGGTCGCGCCAGCCGGTCGCAGCTCGACCGGTGGTGGGGCGCCATCGAACGCGGCCTCGCGACGACCGACCTCCCGGTCAGCCGCCCCCCGGGTGACGGGATGCCGCCGCCCCGCGTCTGGGCCGACAAGAACCCCGAAGCCGACGGCCGGCTGAAGCGAGCCCGCGTGGCCGTTGTCGCCCGTGCGGAAGAGCTCGACATCCCTGTCGAGAACGTACTGACCCCCGACACCCTGCGTCGCGTCGCCTGGGCTCCGCCCGCTGAGATCACCGCGACAAGCGTTGGCGAGGCGCTCGTCGGGCTCGGCGCCCGTGACTGGCAGGTTGAGGCAACCGCACAGTTGATCGCACAAGCCTTTGTGGATGTCCCCCAAGAGCCGGAAACCCCCGAAGAGCCCGCGTCGTAGGAAGAATCAAAGGATTCTGGCGGGCTGGGGGCCATGCCTAGGCTGGATCCGATCGCAATAAATGAAGGAATAGAGGGCATCGTGGCCGAGAGATCCGACGTCGTTTTCGTGGACGGGGTGCGAACTCCGTTCGGTCGAGCCGGTGAGAAAGGCCAGTACTGGGGCACCCGGGCCGACGACCTCATCGTCAAGGCCATGATCGGCTTGCTCGAGCGCAACCCCAACCTCCCGCCAGAGCGGGTCGACGACGTGGCGATCGCCGCGACGACCCAGACCGGCGACCAGGGGCTCACGATCGGGCGCACCGCCGCCATCCTCGCCGGACTGCCGTTGAGCGTGCCCGGGTTCGCCATCGACCGCATGTGCGCCGGCGCGATGACGAGTGTCGCCACGATCGGCAGCATGATCGGATTCGGCCAGTACGAGATCGGAATCGCCGGCGGCGTCGAGCACATGGGCCGTCACCCGATGGGCGACGGTGCCGACCCGAACCCGCGATTCCTCGCCGAGAAGCTTGTCGACCCGGAAGCCCTCAACATGGGCAACACGGCGGAGCGCCTGCACGACCGGTTCCCGACGCTCACCAAGGAGCGATCCGACCGGTTCGGGTTGGCCAGCCAGCAGAAGGTCGCCGCCGCCTACGCCGCGGCAAAGATCCAGCCCGACCTCATTCCCGTCGCGATCAAGAGCGCGGCCGGGTGGGGCCTCGCGACCGAAGACGAGGGGATGCGCCCCGAGACGACGATGGAAGGACTCGCGGCTCTCAAGACGCCGTTCCGCCCGCACGGCCGGGTGACGGCGGGCAACGCGTCGCCGCTGACCGATGGCGCGGCCGTGTCGCTGCTCGCCAGCGCCGACGTCGCGAAAGACCTCGGCCTCACCACGAAGATGCGCATGGTGTCGTTCGGCTTCGCCGGCGTCGAGCCGGAGGTGATGGGCATCGGCCCGATCCCCTCCACCGAAAAGGCCCTCCGCACGGCGGGCCTGACGATCTCCGACATCGGGCTGTTCGAACTCAACGAGGCGTTCGCCGTGCAGGTGCTCTCGTTCCTCGACCATTTCGGCATCGACGACGACGATCCGCGTGTCAACCCGTGGGGTGGCGCGATCGCGATCGGCCACCCGCTCGCCGCGTCCGGTGTGCGGCTGATGATCCAGCTCGCGCGCCAGTTCGAAGAGCACCCCGAGGTGCGCTACGGCCTCACTGCGATGTGCGTCGGCCTCGGCCAGGGCGGCAGCGTCATCTGGGAGAACCCCCACTTCAAGGGATCCTCCAAGAAGGCAGGCAAGCGATGACCGACTTCAGCAAGCTGGTCGGGCTCGACCCCGACGAGGTCGTCACGCATTCTTTCGTGCGCGACATCAAGCTGGGCAGCGGCAAGGTGCTCGCGCTCATCACGCTCGACAACGGGCGCGACCACACCCGTCCGTCGACACTCGGTCCGGCCACCCTGCTCGAGCTCTCGGGCGTACTCGACGCGCAGAAGGCGCGGGCTGCGAAGAAGGGGATCGCGGGCGTCGCAGTCACCGGCAAGCAGTTCATCCTCGCCGCCGGCGCCGACCTGTCGAAGGTCAGCGAGATCCCCGACCGTGACACCGGGCTGCTGATGGCGAAGCTCGGCCACGAGTCGCTCGGCAAGCTGGGTGACCTGGGCGTGCCGTCGTTCGTGTTCATCAACGGCCTCGCCCTCGGCGGCGGGCTTGAGGTCGGCCTCAACGCCGACTACCGCACGATCGACTCTTCGGCCGCGGCGATCGCATTGCCCGAGGTCTTCCTCGGCATCATCCCCGGCTGGGGCGGCGCCTGGCTGCTGCCGAACCTCATCGGCATCGAGAACGCCCTTGAGGTGGTCATCTCGAATCCGCTCAAGAACAACAAGGTGCTCAAGCCGAGCGAGGCCTATGAGCTCGGGATCGCCGACGCCATCTTCGGCCCCGCGACCTTCCTCGAAGATTCACTGAAGTGGGCCGATGGCGTGCTGACCGGAAAGATCAAGGTCAAGCGCAAGAACGAGCCCGGCAAGATCGAACGCGCCGTCAAGTGGGATGTTGCGATCGGCATCGCCGACAAGATGCTCGCCTCGCGCATCGGTCGCGTCGCGAAGAGCCCCTACCGCGCCCTCGAACTACTCAAGGCGGCGAAGAACACCGACAAGAAGACCGGCTTCGCCGCGGAAGACGAGGCGCTCGCCGACCTCATCTCGGGCGACCAGTTCCAAGCGTCGATCTACGCGTTCAACCTCGTGCAGAAGCGTGCGAAGAAGCCGGCCGGCGCCCCCGACAAGGCCCTCGCCCGACCCGTCACCAAGGTCGGCGTGATCGGCGCCGGACTCATGGCAACGCAGTTCGCGCTCCTTTTCGTCCGTCGCCTTCAGGTGCCGGTCGTCATCACCGACCTCGACCAGGAGCGCGTGGACAAGGGTGTGGCCACCATCCGCGGCGAGATCGACGAGCTGCTCGGCAAGGGCCGCATCGGGTCGGACGAGGCGAACCGCCTCAAGGCGCTCATCACCGGCACGACCGACAAGGCCGACTTCGCCGACTGCGACTGGGTCATCGAAGCGGTTTTCGAGGAGCTCGGGGTCAAGCAGCAGGTGTTCGCCGACGTCGAGAAGCACATCTCGCCCGAGGCGATCCTCGCGACCAACACCTCATCGCTCTCGGTCGAGCAGATCGGCGCGAAGCTGAAGAACCCCGAGCGGGTCGTCGGCTTCCACTTCTTCAACCCTGTCGCGGTGATGCCGCTCATCGAGGTCGTGAAGACTCCGAAGACGACCGACGCGGCGCTGAGCACGGCAATGGTGACCGCCCAGAAGCTGCGCAAGAACGCCGTCATCACGGCCGACACCCCCGGCTTCGTCGTCAATCGCATCCTCGCGAAGCTGCTCGGCGAGGCGATGCACGCGGTCGAACTCGGCACCCCGTTCGACACGGTCGTCGAGGCGGTCAAGCCGTTCGGGCTGCCGATGGATCCGTTCGTGCTGCTCGAACTCGTGGGCCTCAAGGTCGGCGCGCACGTGCTCGACACCCACCACGCCGCGTTCCCGGAGCGCTTCTTCGAGAGCCCCGCGCTGCACGAGCTTGCCGAGTTCGGCCATCTCTTCGAGAAAGACGGCAAGGGCAAGAGCAAGGGAATCGACCCGAAGGTGCTGAAGATCGTCGAGAAGCACCGGATCGCCGACGGCAAGCCCTACACGGCCGAGGAGCTGCGCATCCGTGTGGAGGACGGCCTCGCCGACGAGATCCATCGGATGCTCGGCGAACTGGTCGTGGAAGCACCCGAGGACATCGACCTGTGCCTCATCCTCGGCGCGGGTTGGCCGTTCCAGATGGGCGGCGCGACCCCGTACCTCGACCGCGTCGGCGCGAGCGAGCGCGTCTTCGGCGGCACGTTCCACAACCCGCGAATCGTCGGCGTGGCGTAAGCGACTCCGACGCCCGGACTAGTGACCGGCGTGGAGCGACTGTTCGGAGACCTCGGGCTCGACCGGCTTGCGGATGAAGAACGACCCGAGCACGAGCCCCAGGGAGGCGATCGCGCCCGCGAAGAGCGCGTAACGCGTGCCGTCGACGATCCCCTGGGTCGCTGCTTCGGTGATGTCCGTGGTGCCGAGCGCCGTCATCCCGACCGTCAGCAGCGCCGTGAAGACCGCGACGCCGGCCGCGCCCCCGACCTGTTGCACCGTCGCCAGCTGGGCGCTGCCATGCGAGTAGAGGTGGTTCGGTAGGGCTCCGAGGCCCGAGGTGAACAGCGGCGGGAAGATCAACGCGAAGCCGAGGAACATCGCCGTGTAGATCGCGGCTACAAGCGGCACCGGGGTGCTCTCCGAGATCACCGATGCGAGAGACCACGCCGCGGCGCTCGTGACCAGGCTGCCCGGGATGACGAGCGGTCCGGGCCCGTACCGGTCGTACAGTCGGCCGACGACCGGGCCGAGCAATCCCATCAAAAGGCCGCCCGGCAGCACCACAAGTCCGATGAGCGCCGGCTCCAACAACAGCACGTACTGGAGAAAGAGCGGCATAACAATGGAGAGTCCGAAAACCGACATCATGCCGAACGCCATCATCCCGATCACGAACGAGAAGGTGCGCGACCTGAAGGTGCGGAGGTCGAGGAACGCGACGTCGCGTCGCTGAAGGGCGAGCTGCCGGAACACGAAAGCAATGAGCACGAGTACGCCGACGACAATGGGGATCCAGGGCGGGACCGCCGTGCCCGATTCCACGGCGAGGCCGATGCTGCTGAGACCGTAGACGAGGGTGCTGAAGCCGATCGCGGAGAGCGCGAGCGAGGGCGCGTCAAGCGGCACCCTGCGGGTCTCAGTGACGTTGGGGATGAGCGCCGCGCCGAGCACGAGCGCCGCCACCGCGAGTGGGATCATGACGAGGAAGAGCGCCCGCCAGTAGCCGCCGAAGGCGTCGAGAAGCAGCCCGCCGACGGTAGGTCCGAGCGCGGGCGCCATCGAGATGACGATCGAGACGCGCCCCATGATTGTGCCGCGCATGTGCGCTGGCACAATCGTCATGATCGTCGTCATCATGAGCGGCATCATGACGCCGGTGCCGGCCGCCTGGACGATCCGGCCGACGACCAGGAGGCCGAATGTCGGCGCGACTGCGGCGATGAGTGTGCCGGCGGTGAAGATCGAGATCGCGAGCACGAAGACGGGTCGCGTGTTGAGCCGCTGGAGCAGCCAGCCGGTGATCGGAATGACAACCGCCATCGTGAGCGCGTAGGCCGTGGTGAGCCACCCGCCCTCCGCAGGCGTCACACCGAGATCAGCGATGATGGTCGGCACCGCGACACCCAGCATCGTCTCGTTGAGGAAGACGACGAAGACGGCGACGAGCAGGAGCACCAGCACGCGGCGACCTGACGGATCGAGCCGCTGCGGCAGCGCGGTCAACGATCTGGTCTCGGGCACAGTCGTACTCGTCACGATTCCTCCATGGATGGGCTCTGCGGCGAATGCCGAGCTTCACGCTAGCGCGGACGTCTGACCAGACACTCCGGTCGGCGTTCCGCCAAGAGTGAACAAGTCTCGACGCCCTGCAAGTATTCCCTCTTGCGGTCCCGTTGACACCGGCGACCCGCGTGCCCTAGTTTTTGAACATGTTCAGTTCTGCGAGCGCCCCATCAATTCCCAAGCGCGAGCGCACGCGCGCGTCACTCGTCGATGTGGCCCTGCGGTCGTTCCGCGAACGCGGCTACGACGACACCACGATCCGGTTGATCGCGTCCGAGGCAGGCGTCTCGACCGGCAACGCCTACTACCACTTCCCCACGAAGAACCACCTGGTCCAGGAGCTCTACCTGCAGGTGCAGAGCGAGCACCGCGAGGCGGCTTCCGCAGCCTCCGCCGGAACCGACGACCTCGTCGAGCGACTGCGCATCGTCTACCGAACCGGCATCGACACCCTGGCGCCGTTCCACAGTTTCGCGCCCGGGTTCCTCTCGGCGGCGATGTCGCCGCGCTCCCCGATCAACCCGCTCAGCTCCGAGTCTGAGCCGGCCCGCGACATCGCGGTAGCGACGTTCCGCGACGCGGTGCACGGAGCACGCCGCGGCTTCCCGGCGGAGTTCACCGACCGCATCCCCGACCTGCTGCTCTTGGGCTACCTGCTCGTCGCGCTGTTCTGGGTCTACGACCGATCCTCCGGCCAGGAACGCACCTACCGTCTGATCGATCGCGGCCTGTCGCTGCTCAAGGTGGCGCTCCCCCTGATGCGCCTGCCGATCCTCCGCACCCCGATGCGCGAGTTCTTCGACCTGGTGGCGGAGGTGCGAGCGTGAGCGCCGTGGTCGAGTCGGCGCAGGCCCGCACCCACAGCGGCCCCCGCACAGCCGACCTGCCGATGGCGTTCACCGCATGGGAGTTCCTCCGCGGCGCGATCTTCACCTACGTGGTGTTCATCCTCGCGACCATGACCGTTTCACTGTGGGCGTACGTCATCGGCGCGATCTACGCGCTCGTCTTCGCCGGCCCGATCGCGTTGGTGACGACGATCCTCGTCGGCATCCCCCTCTCGCTGTTGGCGGGGATGCTGCTCCGGAAGGTCACCGCCACGTGGGTGCATCTTGTGGCGCACGCCGCGGCGGGTGTGGTGGCCGGATTCGCCGGGCTGAGCATCTACCTCGGGGTGACCGACGGCTCCTTGAGCTGGACGACGCCGCACTTGCCGGATTACACCATCGTTGCCGACTTCTGGTGGATCCTCGTCTACCCCGCGCTCACGCCATTCTGTGCGATGTGGGGCTGGCGGTTTACGTCGAAGAGGGCGTTGGCCGCGTGACTGGCTGATCCTCGACGACGGCGTCGTCGGGTAGCGGACGGGCGACCGGGATGCGGGTGCCCAGCACCTGCGAGACGATGTCGCGGGCGATCCGCTGATCGGAGAGGCCGACCTCGGCGAGGATCTCGCCGCGTTCCCCGTGGTCGAGGAACTCATCGGGCAGACCCAACTCGTCGACCGCGGTGTCGACCCCGGCTGCGCGCAGCTCCTGGCGGATGCGCGTGCCGATGCCGCCGACCCGGATGCCGTCTTCGATCGTGACGACGAGACGGTAGTCGCGGGCGAGGTCGATGATCGATGCCGGCACCGGGATGACCCAGCGCGGGTCGACGACGGTGGCACCGATTCCTTGGGCGGCGAGCCGCTCGGCAACCTGAAGGCCGAGCTTCGCCATCGGCCCGACCGTGACGATCAGTACGTCGCGGTGTGCGGCCTCGCGCAGCACGTCGACCCCATCGGCGGTCCGCCGCGTGGCATCCAACTCGCTTCCGACGCTGCCCTTCGAGTACCGCAGCACGGTCGGTCCGTCGTCGATCTGCACGGCCTCCCGCAACTGCTCGCGCAGGCTGGTCGAGTCGCGCGGGGCGGCGATACGGATGTGCGGCACCGCTTGGAGGATCGCGAGGTCCCACATTCCGTGGTGGCTCGGGCCGTCGGGTCCGGTCACACCGGCCCGGTCGAGCACGAAGGTCACGCCCGCGCGGTGGAGGGCGACATCCATGAGCACCTGGTCGAACGCGCGGTTCACGAACGTCGCGTACAGGGCGACCACCGGATGCAGGCCGCCGTAGGCGAGCCCTGCTGCACTGGTGACGGCGTGTTGCTCGGCGATGCCGACATCGAAGACCCGATCGGGGTACTTCTCGGCGAAGCGATGGAGACCGGTCGGCCGCAGCATCGCCGCCGTGATGCCGACGAGCCGGGGGTTCTCGTCGGCGAGCTCGACGATCTCGTCGGCGAACACGCTCGTCCAGGACGGACGTGATGCTGCCTCCACGGGTTCGCCGGTTTCGGGATCGATCTGCCCGACCGCGTGGAACTGGTCGGCGACGTCGGCGATCGCCGGACCGTAGCCGTGCCCCTTCTCGGTGATGACGTGCACGATGACGGGTGCTTCGTACTCCTTCGCCTGTCGCAGGGTCGATTCGAGAGCGGCCAAGTCGTGCCCGTGAACCGGGCCCAGGTACTTGATCTCGAGGTTCGAGTACAGCGCCTGGTTGTTGGTGAATCGTGAGAGGAAGCCGTGCACGGCGCCACGAGTTCCCCGATAGAACGCGCGGCCGACGGTGCCGAACCGGTCGAACACCTGCTGGCTCGTGCGGTACAACCGTCGGTACGAGCGGCGGGTGCGCACGTCGTTGAGGAACCGCGCCATCCCGCCGATCGTGGGGGCGTAGGAGCGACCGTTGTCGTTGACGACGATGACCAGGCGGCGGGAGTTGTCGTCGCTGATGTTGTTGAGCGCCTCCCAGGTCATCCCGCCGGTGAGCGCCCCATCGCCGACGATTGCCACGACGTATCGGTCGCCCTGCCCGGTCATCGCGAAGGCCCGTGAGATGCCGTCCGCCCACGACAGCGACGAGGATGCGTGCGAGCTCTCGACGATGTCGTGCTCGCTCTCTGAACGCTGCGGGTAGCCGGCCAGGCCGCCCTTCATCCGGAGCCGGGAGAAGTCTTGCCGTCCAGTGAGCAGCTTGTGCACATAACTCTGATGGCCCGTGTCGAACAGCACGGCGTCACGCGGTGAGTCGAACACGCGGTGGATCGCCATCGTCAGTTCGACGACGCCGAGATTGGGCCCGAGGTGCCCGCCGGTCTTCGAAACCTCGGTCACCAGGAAGCGGCGGATCTCAGCTCCGAGCTCGGCTAGTTGCTCTTTACTCAGACCGTCAAGATCTCGCGGACCGTGGATGCCCTCGAGCAAAGTCATACCGCGAGCCTAAGGTCAGACCAGCGAACGAAGCACGTACTGCAGGATGCCGCCGTTGCGGTAGTAATCCGCCTCACCGGGGGTGTCGATACGCACCACCGCGTCGAACTCGACCGTCTTCTTCCCTTCGGCCGAGAACTCGCTCGGCGCCGCGGTGACCTTCACGGTCTTCGGCGTGACGCCTTCGTTGAGCTGCTCGAGTCCCGCGATCGAGACGATCTCGGTGCCGTCGAGTCCGAGCGACTCCCAGCTCTGACCGGCGGGGAACTGCAGCGGCACGACGCCCATCCCGATCAGGTTGGAGCGGTGGATGCGCTCGAAGCTCTCGGTGATGACTGCCTTCACGCCGAGCAGCGAGGTGCCCTTGGCGGCCCAGTCGCGCGACGAACCGGAACCGTACTCCTTGCCGCCGAAGATCACGAGCGGGGTGCCGGCAGCCTGATAGTTCATGCACGCGTCGTAAATGTACGACTGCGGGCCCCCGGGCTGCGTGAAGTCGCGGGTGTAGCTGCCCTCAACCACCGCACCGTCGTTGACCGCGCTGACGAGCAGGTTCTTCAGTCGGATGTTCGCGAAGGTGCCGCGAATCATCACCTCGTGGTTGCCGCGGCGCGAGCCGTACGAGTTGAAGTCGACGCGCTCGACGCCGTGC
>CAZCEE010000055.1:0-11141 GCA_964497165.1 uncultured Schumannella sp.
CGCCGCCAACAGGTCCCGCGCCGACTCGGAATCGGCAGGGGCGCCGTAGCGCGCGAGCAGCGGCGAGGCATTCACCGTCGCCACGATCCGTTCATGTGGGGTCGGCGCCATCGCGCTCTGCGGCGCCCGAAGGCGAGTCCACGCGACCGGCGAGGGAGCCCCATCCTCGTTCAACACGGTCACGATCGCCTCACCCATGGCGAGCGTCGTGAGCACCTCGGTCAGGTTGTACGCCGAGTTCGGGTAGGTCGAGACCGTCGCCTTGAGCTCCCGCGCGTCGTCGGGGGTGTGGGCTCGCAACTGGTGTTGCACGCGACTGCCGAGCTGGGCGAGCACGTCGCCGGGCACATCCTTCGGTGTCTGCGTGACGAAGAAGATGCCGACACCCTTCGAGCGGATGAGCCGCACGGTCTGGGTGACGACCGCCAGGAAGTCCTTCGAGGCATCCCGAAAGAGCAGGTGCGCCTCATCGAAGAAGAACACCAGCTTCGGCTGACGCAAGTCGCCGACCTCGGGCAGCGTGCGGTACAGCTCGGAAAGCAGCCACATCAGGAAGGTCGAGAACAGCGCGGGCTTGTCCTGCACGCTCGACACCTCGAGCAGGCTCACCACGCCGCGCGCGTCGGGGGCGATGCGCAGGAACTCGCCCACCTCGATCTCGGGTTCACCGAAGAAGACGTCGGCGCCGTGATCGGCGAAGGTGACCAGTTCACGCAGGATCACTCCCGCCGTCGCCTTCGACAGCCCGCCGAGTTCGGCCAACTCGTTCTTGCCCGCCGGGCTCACCAGGTGACTGACGACGGCACGCAGGTCGGCGAGGTCGACCAACGGGAGTCCGGCCTTCTGCGCGTAGTGGAAGACGAGCCGCAGACTCGACTCCTGCGTTCCGTTGAGCCCGAGCACTTTGCTGAGCAGCACGGGGCCGAACCGCTCGACGGTCGCCCGAACCGGGATGCCGGCCCCAAGGCCGCCGAGGCTGAAGAACTCGGTCGGGGCAGCCTGGGGTTGCCACGGCTGACCGATGCTCGCCGTCCGCGCGCGCAGCTTTTCGTCGGCGGTTCCGACGGTCGCAATTCCCGAGAGGTCGCCTTTGACGTCGGCGGCGAACACCGGCACCCCGGCGGCCGAGAGCTGTTCGGCGAGCACCTGCAGGGTCTTCGTCTTGCCGGTTCCGGTCGCACCCGCGACCAGACCGTGGCGGGTGACCATCGCGAGCGGGATGCGCACCGGCACGTCCGGCAGGGCGGCGAAGTTGACGAGGGCGCCCATCTCGAGCGCAGGTGCGTCGAAGGCGTACCCGGCACGCACGGCCGCGACGGCATCCGCACTCAACGGGCCGGCCCCCGGAGTCGGCGCCGGGTCAGTCACGCGGTCAGCCTAGCGGCGTTGCCGGGGCGCTCACGGGGAGCTGACGGTCCCCACGCCCGGTCTCCGCCTCGGTGGGCAAGACGATCGTCGGGTCTTCCAGAAGACGCTGGAAGACGAGTTCGGCGGCGCCGATCAGCAGGTTGTCGCGCCCCAGCGTCGACGGAACGAGCGACAGATCGCGCACGCCCTCCGGCAGCGTGGCACCGATCGCGCGGATGATCTCGTCGGCTCCGACGACACGCAGGATGGCCGCGAGAAACCCTCCGAACACGACGCAGCGGGGGTTGAGGGCGTTGACGATCGTGCGCAACGCCACGCCGAGACTCGCGATCTGACGGGTGATCTCACGGTGGCCGGCGCTTTCGGGACGGGCCCACGCGACGACGAGCGCCGACTCGAGAACAGCCAAATCATCGAAGCCGGCGAGCTCGAAGCCGTCGTCGCTCAGCGACCCGATGAGCAGCTCACGGCTCACCTCGGTTTCGAGACAGCCGATCGCTCCGCAATGGCACTCGATCCCCGCGGGGTCGACGAGGGTGTGCCCGAACTCGCCGGCCTGCCCATTGTGCCCGCTGACGATCGACCCGAACAGCGAGATCCCCCCGCCGATACCGCTCGCGCCTCCGTTCAGATAGACGACAGTGTCGACGGAGCGGCCGGCACCGAAGGCGCTCTCGGCGAGCACCCCGCAGTTCGCGTCGTTGGCCGCGACGACGGGCAGCCCGGTCGCCTCGGAGAGCAGCGCCGAGACCGGAGCGTCCCGCCAGCCCAGGTGCGGGGCGATGGAGACGCTCGCATCATCGGGGCGCACGAGTCCGGCGACGGCGACGCCGACCCCGACGATCCGCGACTCCGGCGCGAAGCCCGGTCGCATCCCGTCGATGATCGCCGCCACGACGTTGACGAACTCGCGAAAGGTCGGGATGCGCTCGTGCCGGTGCCGCACCGTGCGCAAGACGCGGCCGCCGAGGGCGACGATCCCCACTTCGGTCGCGTCGATCTCGGGGTTGACGGTGATCGCGAAGGTGGACTCCGCCGGGTTCACGATCGCACTCGGGCGGCCGACCCGCCGGGTCTGGAGCGCCTCCGACTCGACGACGAACCCGCGCTCGCTCAGTTCGGCGACGAGCCCCCCGACCGTCGAACGGTTGAGCCCCGTCGCGCGGGTGATCTCGGCGCGCGACGACGGCCCCCGGTAGTGCACGAGGCGCAGCACCTGGGAGAGGTTCTGGCGGCGGACGTCGTCGAGCGTCGTGCCGGGCGAGACCGGGCGGGGCTCGACATCCGGCTCCACAGGGAGGCGTGGGTCAGTCACCGTCGAGCCATCGTCGATGGTGCCGTCACGAGGAGCCCGCAACCGGAGCGTGCCGCGGGCCCCCGAACAGAACTCAACGCGTCGAGAAAGCCGCGTCGAACGCGGCTGCGGGCGCGTCGAAGGCGTTGCGCTTGACGAACTCGAGCGCCTCGGGAGCGCCGAGCAACCGATCCATACCCGCGTCCTCCCACTCGACCGAGATCGGGCCGTCGTAGCCGATGCTGTTGAGCGCACGGAACGACGCCTCCCACGGCACGTCACCCCGGCCGGTGGAGACGAAGTCCCACCCGCGTCGCAGGTCGGCCCAGGCCAGGTGCGACCCGAGTCGGCCGTTACGCCCGTTGCCGAGGTTGAGCTTCACGTCCTTGCAGTCGACGTGGTAGATGCGGTCCTTGAATTCGAGGATGAAGTCGACCGGGTCGAGCTCCTGCCAGATGAAGTGCGACGGGTCCCAGTTGAGACCGAAGGCTTCGCGGTGGCCGATCGCCTCGAGGGTGCGCACCGTCGTCCAGTAGTCGTAGGCGATCTCGGAGGGGTGCACCTCGTGGGCGAACCGCACGCCGACCTCGTCGAAGACGTCGAGGATCGGGTTCCATCGGTCGGCGAAGTCCTGGTAGCCGGCGTCGATCAGCTCTTGCGAGGCCGGCGGGAACATCGCGACGTACTTCCAGATCGACGATCCCGTGAAGCCGATGACGGTCTTCACTCCGAGCTTTGCCGCAAGGCGTGCCGTGTGCTTCATCTCTTCGGCGGCACGCTGGCGCACACCTTCCGGCTCACCGTCACCCCAGACGGTGTCCCTGAGGATGCCGCGGTGGCGTTCGTCGATCGGATCGTCGCAGACCGCCTGGCCCGTCAGGTGGTTGGAGATCGCGTAGACCTTGAGGTTGTACTTGGCGAGGAGGTCGAGCTTCCCTTGCACGTAGGCGTCGTCGTCCCACTGCCACGGGTCGAGGTGGTCGCCCCAGCAGGCGAGTTCGAGCCCGTCGTATCCCCACCCGGAGGCGAGACGTGCGACTTCCTCGAGCGGGAGGTCGGCCCACTGGCCGGTGAACAGGGTGATCGGTCGCGACATCGCTTCCCTTTCTCTTTCTCGGTAAAGGTGCCGTCAGGCGACGGTCGACATCCAGGAGCTGCCGCCCAGCGAGCTGCGCTCGACCGAGTCAAGCACCCGCTGCACGTGGAGCCCGTCCGCGAACGACGGCCGGGGCTGCTCACCCCGCGCGATCGCCTCGACGAAGTCGACGACCTGGTGGCTGAACCCATGCTCGTAGCCGAGCATGTGCCCGGGCGGCCACCACGGCGCGAGGTACGGGTGGTCGTGTTCGGTGACGAGGATCGTGCGGAACCCCTGTTCGGTACCCGGCAGCGTCGCGTCGTAGTACTCGAGTTCGTTGAGGCGCTCGAGGTTGAACGACACCGCGCCGAGCGAACCCGACACCTCGACGCGGAGTCCGTTCTTGTGGCCGGTCGCGAATCGGGTGGCTTCGAAGAGGCCGAGCGGGCGGTAGCCGTCGCCGTCGCCAAACCGCCCGGTGAACAGTGCGACATCGTCGACCGTGACGGTTCCCCGCTCCGACGATGCCGTGCCCGACAGGCCGATGCTTTCTTCGAGCAGCGGACGCTCGCGCACGATCGTGTCGAGAACACCCGAGACTTCGCTGAGTTGCAGCCCGGTGATGTGCTCGGCGAGGTCGACGGCGTGGGCGCCGATGTCGCCAAGGGATCCCGAGCCGGCCCGCGTCTTGTCGAGCCGCCAGCTCATCGGCGAGTCGGCATCCATCAGCCAGTCCTGGAGGTAGGCGGCGCGCACCTGACGCACCTCGCCGATCCTGCCGTCGGCCACGAGCTTCTTCGCGAGGGCTACCGCCGGGACCCGACGGTAGGTGAAGCCGACCATCGAGCGGGCTCCCGCTGCGGCGGCGCGCTCGGCGGCGGCCGTCATCGCCTCGGCCTCGGCGACGGTGTTGGCGAGAGGCTTCTCGCAGAGCACGTGCTTGCCCGCGTCGAGCGCGGCAATGGCGATCTCAGCGTGGCTGTCGCCGGGGGTCACGATGTCGATGACGTCGATGTCGTCGCGCGCGATCACCTCGCGCCAGTCGGTGGCCGATTCACGCCAGCCCCACTTGTCGGCGGCTGCGGCGACCGCCGCGGCATCTCTGCCGACCACGACATCCATCGTCGGCTGGAGGGGAAGTTCGAAGAAGCGGGGAGCGACACGCCACCCCTGTGAGTGGGCGGCGCCCATGAATCCGTAGCCGATCATGGCGACCCGAAGGGTGTCGGTCACTGGTTCTCCTCGGATGGTTCACAACGTTGAGTGCTCAGGGCGCCCGCCCGACTTCGGACGGACGCCCTGAGACGTGTTTCAGTTCGGTGTCAGGACGCGAACGCCAGGTCGATGAACTGGTCCACATTGTCCTTGGTGACGACCGGCGCGTCGAGCACGATCCGGGTCGGAACGCTCGGCGTGATCAGGTCGCCGACCGTCTTGGCCTGCGCGATGAGCCGCGCGAGCGCGATCCCGTCGGCCGCCTGAGTCGACGGGTAGATGATCGTCGCCTTCAGCACCGAGCTGTCGGCCGCGATCAGGTCCATCGCGTTGCGCGAGCCCGCGCCGCCGACCATGAAGAACTCGCTCCGACCGGCCGCCTCGATCGCCGCGAGGACGCCGATGCCCTGGTCGTCATCGTGGTTCCAGATGGCGTCGATCTGCGGGTTGGCCGACAGCAGCTGCGAGGTCACGGCCTCACCACTCTGCACCGTGAACTCCGCGGCGACACGAGCCGAGACCTCGAGGCCGCAGTCGCTGAGCGCGTCGTTGAAGCCGCGCGTGCGGTCCTGCGTCAGCGGCAGGAAGTCGAGACCGGCGATCTCGGCGACGATGGCGTCGGGGTTGTCTCCGAGCTCCTCGCAGATGTAGGTGCCGGCGCTCACGCCCATGCCGTAGTTGTCGCCGAGGATCGTGGTGCGGGCGGCGAACGGGCTCGAGAACTCGCGGTCGACGTTGATGACCGGGATGCCGGCCTCCATCGCCTTGATCGCGACCTCGGTGAGGGCGGCGCCGTCACTCGGCAGCAGCACGATCGCGTCGACCCCTTCGTTGATGAAGGTTTCGACGGCCGCGATCTGCGCCGTCACGTCGTTGGTGCCCTCCGCGATGCGCAGGTCGACGTCGTCGAAGCTCTCGGCCGCGGCGATCGCGCCGGAGTTGATCGCGCCGAGCCAACCGTGGTCGGCGGCGGGTCCCGAGAAGCCGATGACGACGGTCTCGCCCGTCGCGGTGTTCTCGTCGTTGCTGGTGCCCTGGTCGACGACGGAGTCGCCTCCACCGGACGTACATGCTGCGAACAGGCTGATTGCGACGATGCCGACACCGGCACTGAGCGCGAAACGCTGGCCAAGGGTACGTGGCTTTGCCATTGCTGACTCTCCTTTGAGGAATGGATGCAACGTCAGAGTTCGGGCCATGGGGACCCAATTGACGTGGACGACAACATAACAGCGAACGGCGTTGGCGTCTAGCATCCCAAGGACTAGACAGAAACTGGGGCGATGCGCAGTCGCGCGGTCATCTGTTATGTTGCCGCAATGATCAAAGTCGACCAAGACTTGTTGCGCGTTCGCGCGGTCACCAAGTCGTTCGCCGGCGTTCGCGCTCTCAAAGGCGTCGAACTCGACGTGCGGCCGGGCGAAGTGCATTGCATCCTCGGCCAGAACGGCGCCGGAAAGTCGACCCTCATCAAAGTGCTCGCCGGCGTCTACCGCCCCGACGACGGCGAGATCATCTGGAAAGGCGAGCCGTTCACCGTCTCGAGCCCGCAGGACGCCCTCTCGCTCGGCATCGCAACGATGTACCAGGAGCTCGACGTCGTCGACGGCCTCACGGTCGCCGAGAACATCTTCCTCGGGCACGAGATCTCGCGGGGCGGATTCACCCGCCAGTCGACCCTCGTGCGCCAAGCTCGCGAACTCATGAAGCGACTCGGGCACGAGGCCATCTCGCCGACGACCGAGGTCGGGCTGCTCAGCGCGGCGAACAAGCAGATCGTCAGCATGGCGCGCGCCCTCTCGCACGACATCAAGTTGATCATCATGGACGAGCCGTCGGCCGTACTCGACAACAAAGAGGTGCAGAACCTCTTCGGGGTCGTGCGTGAGCTGACCGCCGAGGGCATCGCCGTGGTGTACATCACGCATCGGCTCGAGGAGATCCGCCAGATCGGCGATCGGCTCACCGTGCTCAAAGACGGTCGCACGACCGCGAGCGGACTCCCCGTCGCGACCACCTCGACGACCGAACTCATCCACCTGATGACCGGCCGCGACGTCGGGAACGTCTTCCCGACCGCCGTCCCGATCCCCGCCGACGCACCGGTCGCCCTCACCGTGGAGAACCTCACGCTCCCCGGCAGATTCGAGGACGTGTCGTTCACCGTGCGAGCCGGAGAGATCGTCGGGCTCGCCGGTCTCGTCGGGTCGGGTCGTACCGAGATCCTCGAGACCATCTACGGAGCGCGACGCCCGTCGGCGGGCACCGTGCGCGTGGGTGACACCGTCCTGCGACCCGGGTCGGTCGTGTCAGCAGTGCGCGCCGGCATCGGCCTCACCCCCGAGGAACGCAAGAGCCAGGGGCTCATCGGCGAGCAGCCGATCTTCGTCAACACGACCCTGTCGTCATTCGAGCGCATCGCGACTGCCGGATTCCTCAACGAGCGCGCCGAGCGCGCCGCGACCGAAGAGCAGATCTCCGCCCTCGACTTGCGCCCCGCCGACCCTGACCGCCCCGCGATGACGCTCTCGGGGGGTAACCAGCAGAAGATCCTGCTCGCCCGATGGCTCGTGCACGGTACCCGCGTCCTGCTGCTCGACGAACCGACGCGCGGCGTCGACGTCGGCGCCCGCAGCGAGATCTACGCGCTCATCCGCCGACTGGCGGCGGCGGGGAACGCCGTCGTCGTGGTGTCGAGTGAGATCGAAGAAGTCCTGGGCCTCGCCGACACCGTTCTCGTCATTTCCGACGGTCGCGTTCTGAGCACAGTGCCCTCGAACCAGATCGACGAGCACGGCGTGCTCGACCTCATCATGAAAGGAGCAGCCGCGTGAGCGACAGCATCCCCGGGGCATCGGAGCCCTCCCCCACCGCGTCGTCCACCACCACCGTCGAGACCAACGATCCGGCGTGGCGTCGCGTTCTGCGCGGCCCGCTGGGTCGCAATCTCGGCCTCGCGCTCGCTCTCGCCCTCATCGTCGCGGCCGGCGCTCTCACGGCGGGCAGTGACTTCACGAGCTGGAACAACGCGCTCGTCATCTTGCGTCAGGCGTCCATCTTCGGGGTCGTCAGCATCGGCATGACCCTCGTCATCACGGCGGGAGGGATCGACCTCTCCGTCGGGTCGGTCCTCGGCCTCGCCTCCATCGTTGCCACCCTCGACGCAGTGCAGGCCTTCACGCGTGAGTCGCACTGGATCGTGATGATCGTCTTGGCGCTCGCCGTCGGCGTGGCAGCAGGATTCGTCAACGGCGTCGTGATCGCCTACGGCCGGGTCGTCGCCTTCATGGCCACCCTCGCGATGCTGGTGGCCGCCCGCGGCCTCGCGGAGATCCTCGCCGAACGTCGCACGCTCATCGTCGGTTCGCGGCCGTTCATCGACTTCATGAATGCCGACTACATCGGCATCGACGTGCTCATCTGGATCTTCGCCATCGTCGCCGCCCTCGGCTGGGTGCTGCTCAACCGCACGACCTTCGGTCGACGCACGGTCGCGATCGGAGGCAACCGCGAGGCTGCGCGACTCGCCGGCATCAACGTCAACCGCCACATGGTGTGGCTCTACGTGCTCGCCGGCCTCGCCGCGGGAATCGCCGCCGTCATGATGCTCGGGCGTACCACGGCGGGCACATCGACACACGGCACGCTGCTGGAACTGGACGCGATCGCGGCCGTCGTCGTCGGTGGCACCCTGCTGGCCGGCGGTCGCGGCACGATCGTCGGAACGGTGCTGGGCGTTCTGATCTTCTCGACCCTCACCAACGTGTTCGTTCAGAACAACCTGACGTCGTCCGTTCAAGCGGTCGCGAAGGGCGCCATCATCGTCATCGCCGTTCTGCTTCAGCAGCGCTTCGCCCGGCGCGACACCCGCACCTGAGTCCTGACTCCCTTCCCCCTCACTACCGGCGCACTAACCAGAAGGACACGAAATCTCATGACCCTCACCCCGACGCGCGACGACAAGTTCTCGTTCGGCCTCTGGACGTTCGGCTGGCGTGCGCAGGACCAGTTCGGTTCCGCAACGCGCGAGCCGGTGGACACGGTCGAGGCCGTGCACAAGCTCAGCGAGCTCGGCGCCTATGGGATGACGTTCCACGACGACGACCTCTTTCCGTTCGGCAGCACCGACGCCGAACGCCAGCACGAGATCGACCGGCTGAAGCAGGCTCTCGCCGACACGGGACTCATCATCCCGATGATCACGACCAACCTGTTCAGTCACCCGGTGTTCAAAGACGGCGGTTTCACGTCGAACGACCGCGACGTGCGTCGGTTCGCCCTCCGAAAGGTGCTGCGCAACATCGACCTCGCTGCTGAACTCGGGGCGACGACCTTCGTCATGTGGGGCGGTCGCGAAGGCAGCGAGTACGACCTCGCGAAAGACATCCGTGGCGCACTCGAGCGCTACCGCGAAGCCGTCAACCTGCTGGGCCAGTACGTGCTCGACAAGGGCTATGACATCAAGTTCGCGATCGAGCCCAAGCCGAACGAGCCGCGCGGCGACATCCTGCTTCCCACCGTCGGGCACGCGCTCGCCTTCATCGAGACCCTCGAGCACCCCGAACTGGTCGGGCTCAACCCGGAGACGGGTCACGAGCAGATGGCGGGTCTCAACTACACCCACGCGATCGCGCAGGCGCTCGACGCCGGGAAACTGTTCCACATCGACCTCAACGGTCAGCGCGGGATCAAGTTCGACCAGGATCTGGTCTTCGGTCACGGCGACGTGTTGAACGCGTTCTCGCTCGTCGACCTCCTCGAGTTCGGCGGACCCGACGGCGGCCCGACCTACCACGGCCCGCGACACTTCGACTACAAGCCGTCGCGCACCGAAGACGAGAACGGCGTCTGGGAGTCGGTCTCGGCGAACATGCAGATGTACCTGCTCCTGAAGGAGCGTGCCGCCGCCTTCCGCGCCGACCCGGTGGTGGCCGAGGCGCTCGCAGCGGCGAAGGTCGACGAGATCAACCGCCCGACCCTGTCGGCCGGCGAGGGTTACGCCGAGCTGCTCGCCGACCGCTCGGCGTATGAAGACTTCGATGCGGCCCCGTACTACAACGGTCGCGGCTTCGGCTTCGTGCGCCTCCAACAGCTCACGCTCGAGCACCTGCTCGGCGCGCGCTGACCGTCGTCTGGTCCACCAGCTGATCCGGGGGTTTCTGTGCGTCTCGTCGCCGGCGTCGATTCGTCGACCCAGAGCTGCAAGGTCGTCGTCGTCGATGCCGCGTCGGGGCGGGTGGTCAGGTCGGGACGGGCCGCCCACCCTTCCGGCACCGAGGTGGCTCCGGCCGCCTGGTGGGACGCGCTGCTCGAGGCGATTGCGGATGCGGGCGGCCTTCACGACGTCGAGGCCGTGTCGATCGGTGGTCAACAGCACGGCATGGTGGCTCTCGACGCCCGGGGTGAGGTCATCCGCGACGCGCTGCTCTGGAACGACACGCGCAGCGGCGGCTCAGCCGAAGCGCTGCGGGAGGAGGTCGGGCGCGACGCCTACGCCGCTCGCACGGGCCTGGTGCCCGTCGCCTCGTTCACCGCGAGCAAGCTGCGGTGGCTGCGCGACGCCGAACCCGAGAACGCGGCGCGCGTCGCGGCGGTGGCACTCCCCCACGATTGGCTCACCTGGCGGCTGCGTGGCCACGGTCCGGGCGCGACCGCGGATCTCGACGAACTGACCACCGACCGCTCCGACGCGAGCGGAACGGCCTACTGGTCGCCGCACACGGGTGACTACGCCCGGGAGCTGCTGGAACTGGCGCTCGGACACGACGCGATCCTGCCCCGGGTTCTGGGGCCCGCGGATCATGCCGGGGTCACCGCCGAGCATCCGGGCGTTGCCGCCGGAATTCCCGTCGCGGTGGGAGCTGGCGACAACGCCGCCGCCGCGCTCGGGCTCGGCGCGCGAAGTGGCGACGTCGTGGTGTCGATCGGCACCAGCGGAACGGTGTTCGCGGTGACCGACAACCCCGTCGTCGACCCGACGGGCACCATCGCCGGATTCGCCGACGCCGGTGGCGCCTTCCTGCCGCTCGTGGCGACGCTCAATGCCGCCCAGGTCGTCGACACCGTCGCGGCCCTGCTCGGCGTCGATCACGCCGAGTTCGGCGCCCTCGCCCTCACCGCGAGCGCCGGAGCCGACGGGATGACCCTGGTGCCCTACTTCGCCGGCGAGCGCACGCCCGACCTCCC
>CAZCEE010000056.1:0-10980 GCA_964497165.1 uncultured Schumannella sp.
GGCGAACACCGCGACGGGCGCCGCACTGCTCGGCACCATCGCCTACCTCTCCCCCGAGTTGGTCACTCGCGGCCTGGCCGACACCCGCAGCGACATCTACGCGGTCGGCATCATGATGTACGAGATGCTGACCGGCGAGCAGCCGTTCACCGGCGAACAGCCGATGCAGATCGCCTACCGGCACGCCAACGAACCGCTGCCCGCCCCGAGTTCGAAGAACCAGAAGGTGCCGCGCGAACTCGACGAACTCGTCTTGTGGGCGACCGCGAAGGATCCCGATCAACGACCGGCCGACGCGCGCGCCCTGCTTGAGCAGCTGCGCGACACCGAGGCACTGCTCGACCTTCCGGCCGGCGAACCGGCGCGCAGGCAGAAGACGCAGGTACTTCCCGCGGCATCGGGTGGACCGCGGCACACAGCCCCGACTGATGCGACTCTGACCTCACCGCTGCGACCCGAGCGACCGTTCAGCGAAGCCGCAACTCAGGTGCTGGGCTCGCGCCGACCGCCCGGTGGCCCAGGTACCGAGCTGGTGCTCGCCGAGCCGTCAACGCGGCCCCCGCGCCCCCGGCGGTGGATTCCGCTGGTCGCCATACTCGGGGCACTGCTGCTTGCCGCCTCGGGTGTCGGGTGGTGGTTCGTCTTCGGGCCGGGCGCCCGGGTGACCATCCCCACGAGCATCGAAAGCCTCACCTTCGAGGAGGCGAAGGTGAGGCTCGAAGGCCTCGGGCTGGAGGTCGCTGATCAGCCAGGCTCGATCGACTCCCCCACGGTCGCCAAGGACCTCGTCGCGCAGACCGAACCCGAGATCGGCACTGCCGTCGAGCCGGGCTCGTCGGTCGTCATCCTGCTCTCCACCGGACCCCAACTGCTGCCGATCAACCTCGACCAAGGGATGTCGCAGGCGGAAGCCGAAGCGGTGGTCAACGAGAACTGGACGCTCAAGGAAGTCGACGTGCGTTTCGACGCTACCGTCGGGGCGGGACTGCTCATCGACGCGCTCGGCGCGGGCGGTGAGAGCCTGCTCGACGCGACCGAATACGGCGAACTGCAACCCATCACACTCGTGGTGTCGGCGGGCGCCATCCCCGATCTGGCAGGGAAGTCGACCGGCGAAGCGCGCGCGCTCCTCGCGGCGGTCGAGCTAACGGTGGCGGACGGGCTCGAGCAGGCGAGCTATCACGACACCGTGCCGGAAGGCACCGTCATCGGACTTGTCGACTCCGCCACCCCGGTGCGGCCGGGCGATGAGGTGGGGCTCACCATCTCGCGCGGTCCTGAGCCCGTTGCCGTGCCCGCCATCGTCGGGATGTCGTGGACCGACGCAAAGGCGGCGCTCGAAGCCGCCGGACTGCGCTACGCCTTCGATCGCGAGATCGACGAAGACCTCGCGGAGGCGTTCCCGAACAGCTCGCGAGTCACGAGGGCCGACCCCGAACCGGGCGTGATGGTGCGCCGCGGCGACATCATCACCGTACGGCTCACGGTCGGCTGATCAGCGAACCGCGAGCTCCTCGGCGACCAGGAACGCGAGTTCGAGCGACTGCATGTGGTTGAGGCGCGGGTCGCACAACGACTCGTACTTCGTCGCGAGGGTGGCCTCATCGATCTGCTCAGAGCCGCCCAGGCACTCGGTGACGTCGTCGCCCGTCAACTCGATGTGGATGCCGCCGGGGAACGTCCCCGCCGCACGGTGCGCCTCGAAGAAGCCGCGCACCTCGTCGACGACGTCGTCGAAGCGTCGCGTCTTGTAGCCGGTCGGCGTCGTGAGCCCGTTGCCGTGCATCGGGTCGGCCACCCACAGCGGGGTGGCGTCCATTCCCTTGATCGCCTCGAGCAGCGGCGGCAACGCGTCGCGCACCTTGCCGGCACCCATGCGGGTGATGAAGGTCAGGCGACCGGGCTCGCGCTCGGGGTCGAGTTTGTCGATCAGCTTCTCCATCACGTCGGGCGTGGTGGTCGGGCCGAGCTTGACGCCGATGGGGTTGCGGATGCGCGAGAAGTAGTCGACGTGCGCCCCGTCGAGGTCGCGGGTGCGCTCGCCGATCCAGAGGAAGTGCGCGCTCGTGTTGACCGGGGTGCCGTTCCGCGAGTCGATGCGCGTCATCGGCCGCTCGTAGTCCATCAGCAGGCCCTCGTGCGAGGTGTAGAACTCGACCCTGCGCAGCTCGTCGAAGTCGGCGCCCGCCGCCTCCATGAACTTGACCGCGCGGTCGATCTCTTTCGCGAGACCCTCGTAGCGTTGGTTCGCCGGGTTGGTGGCGAAGCCCTTGTTCCACGAGTGCACTTGCCGCAGGTCGGCGAAGCCACCCTGGGTGAACGCACGGATGAGGTTGAGCGTCGACACGGCGGTGTGGTACCCCTGCACGAGCCGGCGCGGGTCTGCCGCGCGGGACTCGGGGGTGAAGTCGTACCCGTTGACGATGTCGCCGCGGTAGGCGGGCAGCGTCACTTCTCCCCGCGTCTCGGAGTCACTCGACCTGGGCTTCGCGAACTGCCCCGCCATCCGGCCCATCTTCACGACCGGCATCGAGGCGCCGTAGGTGAGCACGACAGCCATCTGCAGCAGCGTCTTCACCCGATTGCGGATCTGGTCGGCAGTCGCGCCCGCGAAGGTCTCGGCGCAGTCGCCGCCCTGGAGCAAGAAGGACTCGCCACGCGCTGCGCGGGCGAGCCGGTCACGAAGGATGTCGACCTCACCCGCGAAGACGAGCGGGGGGAACGAGGCGATCTCGGCCGATGCGGCAGCGACCGCTTGCGCGTCGGGCCACTCGGGCTGCTGCTTGATCGGCAGGGTCCGCCAATAGTCGAGCCCCTCGATCACGCTGGGCTCGGCCTGAACGACGGTCTCTGACGGGTCTACCACGGGAGGACTCTCTACTGGAGGATGCTGGGCTGCTCGTGCCGGGCCCTGTCGGCCCAGCCGATCAGCCTAGCCGGGTGTCGGGGTCAGCGTCGGACGGCGGGCGTCGCGCGCTTCTTCACCGAACTCGCGTAGACATCGACATACTCCTGGCCGCTCAGTTTGGAGAGCTCGTGCATGATCTCGTCGGTGATCGAGCGAAGCACGAACCGGTCGCCCTCCATCCCGGCGAACCGCGAGAAATCCATCGGCTCGCCGACAACGACACCTACCTTGCGCAGCTTCGGGAAGTAGGTGCCTGTCGGGAGGACCTTGTCGGTGTCGATCATCGCGATCGGCAACACCGTCGCCCCCGACTCCAACAGCATCCGTGCGATGCCGGTGCGCCCGCGGTAGAGCCGACCATCGGGGCTGCGGGTGCCTTCGGGGTAGATCCCGAGTTGCCGACCCCGGGCGAGCACACCGAGTCCGGCGTCGAGCGCGGCCTCTGACGCCTTGCCCCCCGACCTGTCGATGGGAACCTGGCCGACGCCCGAGAAGAAGAACCGGCTGAACCAGCCCCTGATCCCCGTGCCGGTGAAGTACTCGCTCTTGGCGAGAAAGACGATGTGCCGGTCGACGAGCAGCGGCAAGAATATCGAGTCGACGAACGAGAGGTGATTGCTCGCGATGATCACCGGTCCGGATTCGGGGATGTTCTCATCGCCGACGATCCACGGACGATACACCGTGTGCACGAACGGGCCGAGCAGCACGAATTTGATCAACCAGTAGAGAGGAGGCACCGCTCGCCAGTCTATTCCCGCCCGGCTCAGACGGGTTCGGTCGAGGCGGGCTCAGCCGATCCGGCCAGTGCGTGGATGCGGGCGAGATCGGCGGCGCCCACGACGCCGGCATCGTTGACGAGTTGCGCGACCATGAACTGCGGCTCCGGATGGAAGCCACGCGCCGGCTGGTGGGCGAGGAACGACTCCCGCACCGGATCGAGCAGGAGGTCGCCGGCGATGGCCACTCCCCCGCCGAAGACGAAGAGTTGCGGGTCGAGGACCGCGCCGATCGACGCACACGCCTGGCCGAGCCAGTCGCCGAGCTCGCGCAACGCAGCGAGCGCTCCCGGGTCGTCGCCGGCAATGAGCTGCCCAACGATCGTTCCGTCGAGCACACCGTCGTTCGCTGCGCGGGCTCGGGCGAGAGACTGTCCGATGCCGCCGGCATCCGCGATCTCTCCCGCGAAGCGCATCAGCGCACGTCCGGAGCCGTACTGCTCGATACAGCCCTTCTGACCACACCCACACGGATGTCCACCCGGCACCACCCGGAGGTGCCCGACCTCCCCGGCCGCGCCGAATCCGCCGCGCAGCAGGCGCCCGTTGGTGACGATGGCGCCACCGACGCCCGTGCCGATCGTCAGCATCGTCATGTCGCTGGTGCCGCGCCCGGCACCGAATCGGTACTCCGCCCACCCTGCGGCGTTGGCGTCGTTGTCGATGGCGATGTCGAGCCCCGGCAACCGGTCGGCGAGTCGATCGCGGAACGGCTCGCTGCGCCAGTTGATGTTGGGCGCGTAATAGACGGTCGCCTGAGCGGCGTCGATGAACCCTGCCGCCGCAACACCGGCCGCGACGATCTGCTGACCGTCCCCCAGTTCGCGCACCAGTTCCACGACGACGTCGACGATGGCAGCCGGGTCGCCGGCCGGCGTCGGGCGACGCTCGAGCCGGAGGATGTCGCCAGCCTCGGTCACGAGGGCTCCGGCGACCTTGGTACCCCCGATGTCGATCCCGATGGCGTGCACTCGAGACAGCCTAATTCCGTGGTGGCGGGGATTTCTCACCGGTAAGCTCGGTTAGACCATCCCCGGCCCCAAAGGAGTCGCCGTGAAAGAGACATTCACCCCCCTCGTCGTCCAGCCCGACCCGAACGCGAACATCACCGACCTCCTCGTCGACCGCGTGGCGAAGACCCCCGACGACGCGTTGTTCGCGCTGCCCACCGCTGATGGAGGGTGGAGCGACGTCTCCGCGAAGGAGTTCCACCGTCAGGTCGTCGCGCTCGCCAAGGGCTTCATCGCGGCCGGCGTGAAGCCGGGCGAGAAGATCGGCTTCATGTGCAAGGTCCGCTACGAGTGGACCCTCGTCGACTTCGCCGCGGCGTTCGCGGGCGCCGTGATCGTTCCGATCTACGAGACCTCGGCGCCGTCGCAGATCCAGTACATCATCAACGACTCGGGCGCGACCGCGATGATCGTCGAATCGGCGGAGCACTTCACGCGCCTCGACGAGATCCGCAGCGAGACCTCCAACGTCGGCAAGGTCTGGCAGATGCATCTCGGCGACCTCGAGAAATTGGCCGCGTCGGGCGACGGAGTCTCCGACGCCGACCTCGAGAAGCGTCGCACGACGGCGAAGGGCAAAGACCTCGCGACCCTCATCTACACGTCGGGGTCGACGGGCGTGCCGAAGGGCTGCATCATCTCGCACTCGAACTTCGTGGAGCTCAGCCGCAACGCCGCGGTCGTCATGCACGAGGTCGTCCACCCCGGCTCGTCCACCCTGCTGTTCATCACGACGGCGCACGTGTTCGCCCGCTTCATCTCGATCCTCGGAGTCCACGCCGGTGTGAAGGTGGGCCACCAGGCCGACACCAAGCAACTGCTGGCTTCGCTCGGCTCCTTCAAGCCGAGCTTCCTTCTGGCCGTGCCGCGCGTATTCGAGAAGGTCTACAACTCGGCGGAGCAGAAGGCCGAAGCCGGTGGCAAGGGCAAGATCTTCCGTTCGGCCGCCGACGTCGCCGTCGAGCACTCCAAGGCGCTCGACGCGGGCAAGGTGCCCTTGGGACTCAAGATCAAGTTCGCGCTCTTCGACAAGTTGGTCTACAGCAAGCTGCGGGCCGCGATGGGTGGCAACGTCACGTACGCGGTTTCGGGGTCTGCTCCCCTGGGCCTGCGACTTGGGCACTTCTTCCGCAGTCTCGGCGTGCAGATCCTCGAGGGCTACGGCCTCACGGAGACGACCGCGCCCGCGACGGTCGGCCTCGTCTCGAAGTTCAAGATCGGCACCGTCGGACCCGCCATGCCGGGGGTCGGACTGAAGCTCGCCGAAGACGGCGAGATCTGGGTCAAGGGAATCAACGTCTTCGGCGGTTACTGGAACCAGCCGGAAGCCACCAAGGAGTCCTTCGAAGGCGAGTGGTTCAAGACGGGCGACATCGGCGAGATCGATGAAGAGGGCTACCTGAAGATCACCGGTCGCAAGAAGGAGCTCATTGCCACGGCCGGTGGTAAGAAGGTCGCCCCCGCCCTTCTCGAAGACCCCATCCGGTCGAATCCGATCGTCGGTCAGGTGGTCGTCGTCGGCGAAGGCAAGCCGTTCATTTCGGCGCTCATCACTCTCGACTCCGAGATGCTTCCGGTGTGGCTGAACAACAACGGCGAGTCGGCCGACATGTCGCTCGACGATGCGGCCACCAACCCGAAGGTGATCGCCGAAGTGCAGAAGGTGGTGGATGCCGCGAACACCCGCGTGTCGCGTGCGGAGTCGATCCGCAAGTTCACGATCCTCGCGACCGAGTTCACTGAAGCGAGCGGACACCTCACTCCGAAGATGTCGATCAAGCGTGCCCCGATCTTGACCGACTTCTCGACCCAGATCGAGGCCATGTACGAGCAACCCGCCACCAAGGGCGAATCCCTCGTCCACTAGCCCAAGCGAAACACGATCGACCGAGCCGCCCCTGGGAAACCCGGGGCGGCTCGTTCGTGAGACGAGCAGCTCAGCCGGTGGGCGACGGGGTGCGGTTCATGGTGTGGTGGGCGTCTACGGGCGGAACCGCAGCCCGTCGCCCACCGGCGTCACGGAGAGCGAAACCAAGGAGCAGTACGAATCGCCCGCATCGCTTCGCGTTTGACTTCAGGCTCGAGCCCCTCGATGTAGAGCCGACCTTCGAGGTGGTCGCACTCGTGCTGGAGGGCCTGTGCCATGAGCCCTTCGCCGCTGACATCCACCGGGTTTCCGTCGGCGTCGACGCCGGTGACGCGGGCCCACGGGTGGCGGAGTCGGGGGAAGTGGAACCCGGGCACCGAGAGGCAGCCTTCGTCGACGAGTTCGGGTTCGCCGGACACTTCGAGCACCGGGTTGAAGACGTATCCGATGGCCCCGTCGATGTTGTAGCTGAAGGCGCGGAGGCTCACACCGATCTGGTTCGCGGCGACCCCGGCCCGCCCGTCGGGGGTGACGGAGTCGACGAGGTCTTCAGCGAGGGCGGCGAGTTTCGGGTCGCCGGGCGCCACGATGATCGGGTCGGTGCGCGAACGGAGTACCGGGTCGCCGAACAGCCGGATCTGCCGCTCGGTCACACTCCCTCGCCCGGGAGGCCGTCGACGACCAGTGCGGCGAGCTGACGGGCCGAGTCGCGGGTGAAGGGCCGCAGCGCTTCGTAGCGCACGACCGACCCGGCGGCGAGTTCGGGGTCATAGGGGATGCGCACGACGGCCCGCACGCGGGAGCGGAAGTGATCTTCGATGTCGTGGAGTTTGTCGAGGTCGGTGCCCTGCGTCGACGCGTTGAGCGCGACGACGGCGTTGGCGACGAGGTCGCCGTAGTTGTTCGCTTCAAGCCAGGTGAGGGTCTCGGAGGCGAGCCGGGCTTCGTCGATGCTGCCGCCGGAGACGACGACGACCGCGTCGGCACGTTGCAGGGTGGCCCGCATGACCGCGTGTACGACGCCCGTTCCGCTGTCGGTGACGACGACGCCGTAGTGCGGCGCCACCACGTCGGCGACGACGTTGTACCCGCCGTCGTCGAACGCTTCGGCGAGCAGCGGGTCGGAGTCGGAGGCGGCGATGTCGAGTCCGGTGAGGTCCTGCGAGAGGTGGGTCGACAGGTCGTCGAATTCGCTGAGCTCGGGGGCATGCAGCACGAGGTCGCGCACGGTTGAGCGCGTTTGTTTGGTGACCCGATCGGCGAGGGTTCCGCGGTCGGGGTTGGCGTCGATGGCGAGCACGCGGTCGGCGCGTACGTCGGCCAGCGCCATCCCGAGCAAAACGGTGACGGTCGTCTTGCCGACGCCGCCTTTGCGGCTGAGCACCGGCACGAACCGGGGTCGATCGTCGAATGTCCGTGCGATGCGGGCATCGAGCGCTTTGCGGGCACGCACCGGGACGGAGTCACCGAGGTTCACCAGGTGCAGGGTCGCGGCGTACACCAGCCCGGACCAGGCGCCCTCGGGCTCGGGCTTCCGACCCGGTTTGACGGGCTTAGCCGGTTTAGCCGGTTTGGCCGAAACGGTCTTCGTCTGGGCGGCGGGAGCGGCAGGCGCGTCCGGCAGCGGGACGACCACGGCGGGCTCGTCGGGCTGCTCCTCGGCCGCGTCGGCAATTTCGGGAACGGCCGAGGTCGAGACGTCGATCGACATGGTCGGGGTCGCCGCCCCGACGGCGGTCGTCACGGCGATCGCGTCGAGCGCGACGACCGCCTCCTCCGGGGGTGCCTCGTGTACGGGCTCCGGCAGGTGCAGGTCGACCGTCAGACTCGGCGGCAACGCGGTCGCGAGATCGTCGTCGGGATCCTTGCGCATCCCTCTATTCGACCACGATCAGGAGGTCGCCGGCTTCAACCTGTTCTGTGGCGCGGATGGCGAGCCGCTTGACGGAGCCCGCGACGGGGGTGGTGATGGCGGCTTCCATCTTCATCGCCTCGATGGACGCGATGGGTTGGCCGGCGATGACCGTGTCGCCTTCGCTCACTTTGAGGGTCACGACACCCGAGAACGGTGCCGCGATCTGGCCGGCCGCGGTGGGGTCGGCTTTCTCGGCCGTCGTCGTCTCGACGGTGATCGAAAGGTCGCGCACGAATACCGGCCGCAACTGTCCGTTGATGTTCGTCATCACCGTGCGCATCCCCTGTGCGTCGGCTTCGCCGATCGCTTCGAGGGTGAGCAGCAGGTCGACGCCCGGTTCGATGGCGACGGTGTGCTCGACGCCGGGCCGGAGCCCGTAGAGGTAGTCGACGGTGTCGACGACGGAGAGGTCGCCGAACTGTTCGCGCACCTGCTCGAACTGCGCCGTGGGGCCGGCGAACAGCAAGCGGTTGAGCGCCGCCCGACGCCCGGTGGAGTCGCCTTCGAGAGCCTCGATGTCGGCAGGTTCGAGCGGGGTCACCCCGATCTTCACGGTTCGACCCGCGAGCACCTTGGTGCGGAACGGTTCGGGCCAGCCGCCAGGCAAGTCGCCGAGCTCGCCGGCCATGAATCCGATGACGGAGTCGGGGATGTCGTACTTGTCGGGGTTCTGCTCGAAGTCGGCAGGGTCGGCGTTCGTCGCGGCAAGCTGCAGGGCGAGGTCTCCGACGACCTTCGACGAGGGGGTGACTTTCGGGATGCGACCGAGGATGCGGTTCGCGGCGGCGTAGTAGTCCTCGATTTTCTCGAACTGGTTGCCCAGACCGAGCGCGATGGCCTGCTGACGCAGGTTGGAGAGCTGCCCGCCCGGGATCTCGTGCCGGTAGACGCGACCGGTCGGCCCGGGCAGCCCCGACTCGAACGGCTTGTACGCGCGGCGTACGGCCTCCCAGTACGGCTCGAGGTCGCTGACGGCGTCGAGCGAGATGCCGGTGTCGCGGTCGGTATGGGCGGTCGCGGCGATCAACGCCGAGAGGCTCGGCTGACTCGTAGTGCCGGCCATCGGGGCGCTCGCAGCGTCGACGGCATCCGCCCCTGCTCGGGATGCGGCCAGCAGCGTTGCGAGCTGCCCGCCGGCGGTGTCATGGGTGTGCACATGCACGGGCAGCTCGAAGTTCTCGCGGAGCGCGGCCACCAGCTTCTCGGCCGCTCCCGCCCGGAGCAGACCCGCCATGTCTTTGACGGCGAGGATGTGGGCGCCGGCTTTCACCATCTGCTCGGCGAGTTTCAGGTAGTAGTCGAGCGTGTAGAGCTTCTCGGCAGGGTCGAGCAGGTCGCCGGTGTAGCAGAGGGCGACCTCGGCGACTGCTGTTCCGGTGTTCAGCACCGCGTCGATCGCGGGAGTCATCTGATCGACGTCGTTGAGGGCGTCGAAGATGCGGAAGATGTCGACCCCGGTCGCCGCAGCCTCGGTGACGAAGGCGTCGGTCACCTCGGTCGGGTATGGGGTGTAGCCGACGGTGTTGCGCCCGCGCAACAGCATCTGGATGGCGATGTTCGGCAGGGCCTCGCGCATCGCGGCGAGCCGCTCCCACGGGTCTTCGCCGAGGAAGCGCAGCGCGACGTCGTAGGTCGCACCACCCCAGGCTTCGATCGACAACAGACCCGGAGTCATTCGGGCGATATGCGGCAACACGGCGACGAGATCTTTGGTGCGCACCCGCGTCGCGAGCAACGATTGGTGGGCGTCACGGAATGTCGTGTCGGTCACCGCGAGCGGGGTCTGGGCACGGAGCGCGGCCGCGAAACCTGCGGGGCCGAGTTCGAGCAGCCGCTGCCGGGAGCCGTCGGGCGCGGGAGCTTCGAGGTCGACGTCCGGCAGCTTCAGCGCCGGGTCGACGGTGCCGGCACCGTCACCGTTGGGCTGGTTGACGGTGACATCGGCGAGCCAGTTGAGGATCTTCGAGCCGCGGTCACGCGACTCCCGCCCGCGTACGAGCCACGGCCGCTCCTCGATGAACGCCGTCGACAGGTCGCCGGCGAGGAAGTCGGGGTCATCCAGCACCGCCTGCAGGAACGGGATGTTGGTGGTCACGCCGCGCAGCCGGAACTCGGCGAGACCGCGACGCGCCCGACGCACCGCCGATGCGAAGTCCCGCCCGCGGCAGGTCATCTTCACGAGCATCGAGTCGAAGTGCGGCGACACCTGCGCCCCTGCGGCGACGGTGCCGCCGTCGAGCCGCACCCCCGCGCCGCCCGGCGAGCGGTAGGTCGTGATCTTTCCGGTGTCGGGGCGGAAGCCCGACGCGGGATCCTCGGTCGTGATGCGGCACTGCAGGGCGGCGCCGTGCAACTGCACCTGGTCTTGCGTCAGACCGAGTTCGGCGAGGGTCTCCCCCGCGGCGATGCGCATCTGCGACTGCACGAGGTCAACGTCGGTGACCTCCTCGGTCACCGTGTGCTCGACCTGGATGCGCGGGTTCATCTCGATGAAGACGTGC
>CAZCEE010000057.1:0-10907 GCA_964497165.1 uncultured Schumannella sp.
CGCAGACTCTGCCGTTGAAGCCCTTCAAGTCGATGGCGATCACCGTCGAGGGCACGCTGCGCCCCGGTGTCACGGCAAAGGACATCATCCTCGCGGTGATCGCGAAGATCGGCACCAACGGCGGCCAGGGGTATGTGCTCGAGTACCGCGGGTCGGCGATCCGCGCGTTGAGCATGGATGGCCGCATGACGATCTGCAACATGTCGATCGAGGCGGGCGCCCGAGCCGGCATGGTCGCGCCCGATCAGACGACCTACGACTACCTGAAGGGTCGCCCGCACGCTCCGCAGGGCGCCGATTGGGATGCCGCGGTCGCCTATTGGGAGACGCTCGCCACCGACGAGGATGCGGTGTTCGACGCCGAGGTGTTCCTCGACGCGAACGAGTTGGAGCCGTTCGTCACCTGGGGCACCAACCCGGGCCAGGGGGTCTCGCTCAACGAGAGCGTGCCCGACCCCGCGACGATGGTCGACCCGAACGAACGCGCCGCCGCCGAGCGGGCGCTCGAGTACATGGCGCTCGAAGCCGGCACCCCGATGAAAGACATCAAGGTCGACGCGGTGTTCATGGGCTCGTGCACCAACTCCCGGCTTGAGGATCTGCGCACCTTCGCGTCGATCATCAAAGGCCAGAAGAAAGCCGATCACGTGCGCGTCATGGTCGTTCCCGGCTCCGCCCGAGTACGCCTCGAAGCCGAAGCTGAGGGCATCGACAAGATTGTCGAAGACTTCGGCGGGGAGTGGCGGTTCGCCGGCTGCTCGATGTGCCTGGGCATGAACCCCGACCAGTTGGCTCCCGGGGAGCGGTGCGCGTCGACATCCAACCGCAACTTCGAAGGCCGCCAAGGCAAAGGCGGGCGCACCCACCTGGTGTCGCCCGTCGTCGCCGCGGCGACCGCGATCCGCGGCACGCTGTCGAGCCCCGCCGACCTGAACGTGGAAGTGGGGGTCTAGTCATGGACAAGTTCGAGACCGTCACCGGCACCGCCGTCCCGCTGCCGCGCAGCGCCGTCGACACCGACCAGATCATCCCGGCGGTGTTCCTCAAGCGGATCGTGAAGACCGGGTACGACGACGCGCTGTTCCACGAGTGGCGCAAAGACCCCGAGTTCGTGCTCAACCAGCCGTGGACTGAAGGCGCGACCGTGCTCTTCGCCGGATCCGACTTCGGCACCGGCTCGTCGCGCGAGCACGCCGTCTGGGCGCTGCGCGACTACGGCTTCAAGGCCGTCATCGCGCCGCGGTTCGGCGACATCTTCCGCGGCAACTCGGGCAAGCAAGGGCTGCTCACCGGCACCGTCTCCGAAGCCGACATGCAGCGGTTCTGGGCGGCCATCGACGCGCAACCCGGCATCGCTGCGACCGTCGACCTCGTCGCACGAACCGTTGCCGTCGGCGACCTGCAGGTGGGTTTCGAGATCGATGATTACACTCGCTGGAGGTTGTTGGAGGGGCTCGATGACATCGGGCTCACGCTGCGCGACGAAGCGCGGATCACCGAGTTCGAGGCAACGCGCGAAAGCTGGCGGCCGGCGACTCTCCCCGTTCGATAAGCCGGTTCGTCCGGATGGTTAGGCAGCAGGTGTCGCAGTGGCAGAAACTCTCGTACTGGACGACGGCGTGAACGACGGCCTCGCGAAGGATGCCGCCAAGGCCGCCGAACGCGTGGGTTTGAAGGCCGACAGCATCGTCATCCGGGGCGGGAAGCCGCTGATCGGCCGCGTCGACGTGCGCGGGGCGAAGAACCTCGCGACGAAGGCGATGGTCGCCGCCCTGCTCGGTAAGACGCCGAGCATCCTGCAGGATGTTCCGCAGATCAGCGAGATCTCGATCGTCACCAAGATGCTCGAGGCCTACGGCGTCGCCGTGACGAGCCCCGAAGACGGCGTGCTCGTGCTCGATCCGAAGAACGTCGAACGCGCCCACTTCGCGCTGATCGACGCGCTCGCCGGCTCCAGTCGCATCCCGATTCTGTTCTGCGGGCCGCTGCTGCACGCCCTCGGCGAGGCGCTCATCCCCGACCTCGGCGGGTGCCGTATCGGCGACCGGCCGATCGACTTCCACCTCGACGCCCTCCGAGCGTTCGGCGCGATCGTCGACAAGTCCTATGAGGGCATCCGCATCACCGCGCCGAACGGCTTGACCGGCGCGAACATCGAGCTGCCGTACCCGAGTGTGGGCGCCACCGAGCAGGTGCTGCTCACCGCGGTGCGTGCGACCGGTGTCACCGAGCTCAAGAACGCTGCGATCGAACCCGAGATCATGGATCTCATCGCGATCCTGCAGAAGATGGGCGCGATCATCTCGATCGAGCCCAACCGCACCATCTTCATCGAAGGTGTCGAGTCGCTGAGCGGCTACAGCCACCGGGCGATCTTCGACCGCAACGAAGCTGCCTCCTGGGCGTCGGCGGCGCTTGCTACCGGCGGCGACATCTTCGTCGGTGGGGCGCGGCAGCAAGACCTGATGACGTTCCTCAACGTCTTCCGCAAAGTCGGGGGCGCGTTCGACGTGCGGGAAGATGGCATCCGGTTCTGGCATCCGGGCGGCCCGCTCAAGCCGGTGCAGGTCGAGACCGACGTGCACCCCGGGTTCATGACCGACTGGCAGCAGCCGCTCATAGTCGCCCTCACCCAGGCCGAAGGGGTCTCGGTCGTGCACGAAACCGTCTACGAGAACCGCCTGGGATTCACCAAGGCGCTCGTCGAGATGGGTGCCGACATCGTCGTGCACACCGAAGGCCTCGAGTCGGTCACCCGACGCGTTCCCCGGCGCGAGCTCGAGCAGGCCGCCGTCATCACCGGCCCGACGAAACTGCATGCGGCGGATGTCCGCGTGCCCGACCTGCGCGGCGGCTTCAGCTACCTCATCGCGGCGCTCGCCGCGGAAGGCACCTCGACGGTCTCCAACCTCGGCCTGATCAGTCGCGGTTACGAGCACTTCGTCGACAAACTGACCAGCCTCGGCGCCGACTTCGACCTGATCTAACTGGCGGTGCACCCCTGAGATATCCCAATTCGGATATCTCACGACGTGAGTGATCCCAAGTGGGAGCATTCACCCAACCGGCGGGTCGCCTCTACGCTGAACCCGTGCAGCGCCGCAAGCCCGAGAAGATTCTCCGTTGGCGGATCGTGGCCGCCATCGCGATTCCGATCTTCGAGTTCTTCGGTCGGTATCGAATGCGGGGGCTCGACAACATCCCGAAGAGTGGCGCGTTGGTCATCTCGCCGAACCACGTCACCAACTTCGACCCGCTGACGACCGCGTACCTGGTCTGGCGCGGCGGACGGGTGCCGCGGTTCCTGGCGAAGGCGAGTCTGTTCAAGGTTCCCGGGTTCGGGTGGTTGCTGCGGTTCACCGGGCAGATCCCGGTACAACGTGGTGGGAATGGAGCCGATTCGCTCGCCGCCGCGAAGCGCCTCATCGCCGAAGAGCTCGCGGTGATCGTCTACCCGGAGGGCACGCTCACCCGTGACCCCGACGAGTGGCCGATGCGCGGCAAGAGCGGGGCAGTGCGGCTCGCGATGGAGCATGGCATCCCGCTCATCCCGATGGCGCACTGGGGGGTGCAGCAGATCCTGCCGCGCTACGGCGGGCGGCTGCGGGGTTTCCCCCGCAAGAACGTCGAGATGCTCGTCGGCCCGCCCGTCGACCTCACACCGTGGGCCGGTCGGTCGGATGCGCGGGCGATGACCGAGGCGACGACAGCTCTCATGGATGCGATCGCGGCGCTGCTCGGCGAGTTGCGCGGCGAGACTCCGCCAGCCGAGCGCTGGGATCCCGTTGCCCACGGTCAGACCGAGTACGGCAAGTTCACTCCTCCGACGCGCTGACCCCCGCGGCCAAAAGGAGGATCATTGCGGCAGCGCGCCGACTTCGGCGGCGGCGACCTCACCCAGCACGTGTTTGGCGAGCACTGTCGCGCCGGCGACAGCGGCAGGCATCACGAGGATCGCCCCGCCCGGAATGAAGTAGCACAGGTGCACGGCGACGCCGAAGCCGAGCACGCGGGGGCTGTGCGACCGCAGGGCGGCGCGACGCTGTTGCCGCGTCATCCCGCGCGCCTCGAGCGGACGGGTGGTCAGTTCCAGCGCAACGAGTCGGCCCGAGAGGAAGGTGCCGAGTACCGCCGCCAATACCGTGCCGACGAGCGGCACGAGCCCGATCACCACGATCAGGAGGCCGGTGAAGATCGCGCGAACGACGAGTCGGGCAGCATCGAGGCCGGAGCACCAGAAGCCCGGCTCGGGGCCGGCGGTGAACTCGCCGAGGTCGGCTTCGACGATGCGCCAGATGCGTTGGTAGAACCAGTCGCCGACGAGCAGGGTGAGCGCCGTGAAGGCGAACGCGTAGAGCACGACCAGTCCGACGATGAGGGCGAGACCGAAGCCGAGGCGCAGCAGGTTGCGCCAGCCCTCATCCCAGGTGTCGGCGAACCCGGTGAGGAAGATCGTGACCGGGTCGAGGTTCGTCACCAGTAGCACGATGAGAACCACGAGGATGGCGAACACGATCGCCGCCGGAATGAGGCCGAGCGCCATCGCCCCGGGTCGCCGCCGCCAGTAGCCGAAACCGCGGAGCAGCGTCGAGACACCGACGAAGAACTCGGCGATCGGGTTCGGTCCGCGCACCCGGGCCGCCGGCGGGGGCGGGATCGCGGTCATGCGCCCAGGTTAGTTGCGGCTGGGCTCGCCGTGAGTCGGTTAGCTGGAAGACTGGGCCGGTGACGATGACCCAGCCTCTCGTGCTGCCCGACACCGGCAGGAGGGTCGCCGTTCTCGGCGCCGGATCGTGGGGCACGACCTTCGCGAAGATCCTCGGGGATGCCGGCTGCAGTGTCGCGGTGTGGGCGCGTCGCCCGGAACTGGCCCGCGAGATCAGCCAGTCCCGCCGCAACTCCGACTACCTGCCGGGCATCAACCTGCCGCGCAACGTCGCGGCGAGCCCACGGCTGCCCGAAGTGCTCGAAGGTGCCGAGCACGTCTACCTGTCGGTGCCGTCGCAATCGTTGCGCGAGAACCTTCGCATCGTCAAAGAGCTGATCCCCGATGGCGCCACCGTCGTCTCGCTCATGAAGGGCGTCGAACGCGGAACGCTCGCCCGCATGAGCGAAGTCATCCTCGCCGAACTGGGGATCGACCCGGAGCGCATCGCCGTCGTCTCGGGGCCGAACCTCGCTCTCGAGATCGCGAAAGAGCAGCCGACCGCGGCGGTCGTGTCGTCGGTGAGCCTGGCCACCGCATCCGATGTCGCTCTCGCGGCGAGCAACCGCTACTTCCGCTGCTTTGTGAACACGGATGTCGTCGGCACCGAGTTCGGCGGAGTGCTCAAGAACCTCATCGCCGTCGCCATCGGCATCGTCGACGGTGTCGGCTACGGCGAGAACACGAAAGCGTCGATCATCACCCGGGGGCTCGTCGAGATGACCGACTTCGCGGTCGCCTACGGTGCGCTGCCCGAGACGATGAGCGGACTCGCCGGTCTCGGCGACCTCATCGCGACGTGCGAGTCGCCGCTGTCGCGCAACAACACCGCCGGCCGGTTGCTCGGCCAGGGCTATGACTACCACGAGGTCATCGCGCAGATGAATCAGACCGCGGAGGGGCTCGCCTCGGTCGCGCCGGTGCTCGAACTCGCCGCCGCGAAAGGTGTCGAGATGCCGATCGTCATGCAGGTCGCCGAAGTGCTCGCCGGCACGCTCGCGCCGCGCGACCTCGCCCCGCACCTGACGACCGACACGACTGAACCGCAGGGAGAGTAAGCGTGGCCGAGAAGATCCGCGTCGCTCTGTTCTTCGGCGGTCGCTCGAGCGAACACGGCATCTCGTGCGCGACGGCGGGCGGGGTACTCGGCGCGATCGACCGCTCACGCTACGAGGTCATCCCGGTCGGCATCACGCCAGACGGCATCCTCACGCTTCAGCCCGACGACGCGACCGGCCTCACCCTCGCCGACGAGCTGCCGGTCGTGAGCGACAACGGCACGCGGGTGTTTCTGCCCGAGTCGGCAGCGACCCGTGAGTTCACGGTGCGTGACGCTGACGGCACCGTGCGTTCGCTCGGCGAGGTGGATGTGGCGTTCCCGATCCTGCACGGACCGTTCGGCGAAGACGGCACCATCCAGGGCATGTTCGAGCTGGTCGGGTTGCCCTACGTCGGCAATGGTGTGCTCGCTTCGGCGCTCGGCATGGACAAGCACTTCACCAAGACCGTGCTCGCCGGTGCCGGCATCGAGGTCGCGCCGTGGGTGACCGTCACTCGCGCCCGCCTGGCCCAGGATGACGACCTCTGGCGTCGCCGCATCACCGGGCTCGGGCTTCCCGTCTTCGTGAAGCCCGCACGCGCCGGGTCGAGCGTCGGGGTCACCAAGGTGAAGAACTGGGACGAGCTGGATGCCGCCCTCGACACCGCATTCGCCGAAGACCACACGGTGCTCGTCGAGCAGGCGATCGTCGGACGCGAAGTCGAGTGCGCCGTGCTGCAGGGTCGCGACGGCACGCCACCCCGGGTGAGTGTCGCGGGCGAGATCGTGCTCACGACGCGCGAGTTCTACGACTTCGACGCCAAGTACCATGACGCTCCGGGGGTCGAACTGGTGTGTCCGGCCGACCTCGGCGACGCGACGCTCGCCGAGATGCAGCGCATCGCGGGGCGCGCCTTCGACGCGATCGGCGGGGCGGGGCTGGCCCGTATCGACTTCTTCTTCACGGGCGACACGTTCGTGCTCAACGAGATCAACACGATGCCCGGATTCACGCCGATCTCGATGTTCCCGGCCTGCTGGCTCGCCTCCGGAGTCTCCTACCCCGAGCTCATCGACGAACTCATCACTCTCGGCTTGCAAACCGCTCGCTAGCGACCGGTAACCGTGTCTTCGAGATCCACGCACTCGCGGCCGGTCTCCGAGGTGTACGACACGGCGTTCGCGAGGTCGTCGAGCACCACACCGGGCCCGACGGCGTCGGGGTCGACGACGACGCGCACCGCCGGGTCACGTCCGTAGGTGGTGAACGCGAATCCCGCATCGACCTCTTCGCGCAGCCAGAAGATCCCTTCTACTGGCACGCAGGGCAGCTCCGACACCTCTGGAACCGGCACCCCGCAGTAGAGCAGCACGACGGTCGGCTCACCCCATGCCGCGGCGCCCTGGGCATCGGTCTGCCGCAGCTCGTAGCTGCTGATCGCGTCCGGCAGCCGCACGATCGCTTCGGCGCATTCCGGGTCGTTCGAGAACTCGGCCGCTGGAGCCATCGACACGACGGGCGAGCAGCCCGCCAGGCCGAAGGCGAGCGCGACGGCGGCCAGCGCGACGACGGGGCGGGGTCTCATCGCTTCCAGGCTAGCCTGGCGGAATGTCGACCCCGGGCGCGCAGACGCTGGGCGAGCTCGGGGAGCTTGCGGTGCTCGCGCGGATCTTCCCGCGACTCCCGCAGTCGGCCGCGACGATCCTCGGCCCCGGCGATGACGCCGCCGTGCTGCGTGCCCCCGACGGGCGCTTCGTCGTGACGACCGACACGATGATCCACGGACCCGACTTTCGCCTCGCCTGGTCGACCCCGCACGATCTCGGCTGGAAGGCCGCCGCGACAAACCTCGCCGACATTGCCGCGATGGGCGCCCTGCCGACCGCTCTCGTAGTCGCGCTCGCCGCGCCTCCCGACACCGACATCGCACTACTGGAGGGCATCGCCGACGGGCTCCGCGACGCGTGCGAGCTCTTGGCTCCCGGCTGCGGTGTCGTGGGCGGCGACCTGTCGTCGTCGGCCACCCTCACGATCGCGGTGACCGCGTTCGGCGACCTGGAGAGCCGGGATGCCGTGCTGCGTTCCGGCGCCAAGCCGGGCGATGTGGTCGCGGTCTCCGGTGCTCTCGACCTCGCCGCACGCGGGCTCGAGCTGCTGTTCGAGCGTGCCGTCGACGACACCGGGGCTCCGGATGCCGCGCGTGCGATCGCGGTGCGGGCCCAGTTCCCGGCCGAGATCGAAGCGCAACTCGCGCCGCAACCGCCGCTGCTCGACGGACCGGCAGCCGCGCTCGCCGGCGCGACCGCGATGCTCGACGTGAGCGACGGTCTCGCGATTGACGGCCGGCGCATCGCGACCGCATCGGGGGTGCGGCTCGACATCGACTCACGGCAGCTGGAGTCGCCGACATCCCTCACCGGGGGCGAAGCGCACGCGTTGCTCGCCACGTTCCCGACCGGAGTGGCCCTGCCCGGCGGCTTCCGCGTCATCGGCAAGGTGCTGGAGGGGGACGGGCTGTCTGTCGACGGCGTCGCCTATGAAGAACGCGGGGGCTGGGACCCCTACGTCGATTCCCGGGCGACCGGCGAGAGGTAGTAGACGGCGGTTTCGCCGTAGTCCTTGCGCCGCTCGAGTTCGAGGCCGTCGGGCCACGCGGGCTCACGGTCGCGGGCCGAACGCTCGACGACGACGACGGCGTCGGGGGCGAGCCGCGGCACGAGGGCTTCGAGGTTGTGCACCAACTCGAGTCCGCCGAGGTCGTACGGCGGGTCGAGGAAGACGACATCCCAGGTCGCCCCCGCCGCGCCCCCACCGAGGAACGACTGCGCCGGTTGCGAGGACACGACGATCTCGGGGGCGGCGTCACGTGGGGCGGCTTTGCGGATCCGCGCCGCGTTGTCGGTGGTCACCCGGTGGGCGGCGGTCGCCTTGTCGACGAGGGTGACGTGGGCGGCGCCGCGGGAGGCGGCCTCCAGCCCGAGCGCGCCGGATCCGGCGTAGAGGTCGAGTACGCGCGCGCCGGGCAGCACCCCGCGGGCGTCGAGTGCCGAGAACATTGCCTCACGCACCCGATCGCTGGTCGGCCGGGTGCCGGCCGGGGGCACAGCGAGCCGCAACGATCCGGCGAAGCCCGAGATGATCCGCGTCACTCAGCCACGGTATCCCTCCCCACGAGCGCAAATTTGCGCTCGTTAGTCGTTCGCGTGTGCCGAATGGCGCTCGGCGGCGGGGGTGGGGTCCATCATGGGCACGTGGCAACGCGCGAACCCGGGGTGGTGAACAACGCCGTCTACGTCGACGGCGTACGGATCGCGACACCCGCGACCCTGGCCGAGACGTTCGCGCTCCTCGCGAAGCGGCCGGACGCCCTTGCCTGGATCGGCCTCTACCGTCCCGAGAGCTTCCTCCTTGCCGAACTCGCCGAAGAGTTCGGGTTGCACGAGTTGGCGGTCGAGGATGCTGTACACGCCCATCAGCGCCCCAAACTGGAGCGCTACGGCGACACCCTGTTCCTGGTGTTGCGTGCCGCCCACTACGACGACGACGTCGAACATGTCGATTTCGGCGAACTCCACGTCTTCGCCGGGCCGCGGTTCGTGATCACGGTGCGGCACAGCGAAGGCCCCGACCTCTCGATCGTGCGCCGACACATGGAGGAGACCCCTGATGCCCTGCACGGCGGCACCGAGGCGGTGCTGTACGCGATCATCGACGCGGTCGTCGACGGCTACCGGCCGGTCGTCGAAGGTCTGGCGAACGACATCGACGAGATCGAAACGCAGGTGTTCAGCGGAGACCCGAAGGTGTCGCGGCGCATCTACGAGTTGAACCGCGAGGTGATCGAGTTTCAGCGTGCCGTGGTGCCACTCCGTGGCATCCTCGACCAGTTCTCGGCGGGGTTCGCCGACGGGCACGTCGAGGAGGAACTCGAGCCCGTGTTGCGCAACATCGCCGATCATGTGACGCAGGCGACCGAGAAGGTGGAGGAGTTCCGCGCGTTGCTGCGTGACGTTCTTGCGGTCAACACCTCACTCGTCGGCCAGCGTCAGAACGAGGAGGCGCAGCGCCTGTCGGAGGCGAGCAACGCGCAGGCCGAGCAGACCCGACGCATCTCCGGGTGGGCGGCCATCCTGTTCGCCCCGTCGCTCATCGGCTCGATCTACGGGATGAACTTCGACTACATGCCCGAGCTCCAGGAGTGGTGGGGTTACCCGGCAGCCCTGTTGGCGATGGCGGGGTCGAGTCTGGTGCTGTATATCGTGTTCAAGCGCAAGGGTTGGCTGTAACCGCACTCGCCCTCGCTGGCTAGCCTGGAGGCGTGCCTTCCCCTCTCGACACGCGCCTGCTGACGGCGCTCGGTGCGCGTGTCGCACCGCTGTTCGCGAAGGCGTTCGGGTTCGAGACGATCGGCGATCTGCTTGCGCACTACCCGCGCCGATACGCGGTGCGCGGCGATCTGACGCCGTTGGATGCCCTCCGCATCGGTGATGCGGTCGCAGTCGTGGCGGAGGTGCGCAGCATCCAGTCGCGTCCCATGCGGAACCGCCACGGCGAGCTCTTCGAGGTGATCATCACCGACGGCACCGGAACGCTGCAGCTCACCTTCTTCAATCGCAAAGCGGTTTTCGGGCTGAAGCCCGGGATGCGGGCGATCTTCGCGGGCAAGGTCGGGGTGTACCGCAACTCCCGGCAGTTGACGCACCCGGTGTATGAGGCGTTCCCCGACGATCTCGACGCCGACTCCGCGGAGGCGCGGGCGTGGGCGGAGGCGCCGATGCCGATCTACGCGGCGACGTCGGCCCTCGACGGCACAAAGATCCGCAACGTCATCCAGCTGCAGGTCGACGCATTGCCCGCCCTCGAGGATCCGGTTCCTGCAGACGTGCGGGAAGCGCGTGGGCTGCTCGACTTCGGCGAGGCGTTGAGGCTCATCCATCGCCCGCGGGTCGACTCGGACTGGCGGGAGGCGCAGAGCACGCTGCGGTTCCACGAGGCGCTCGTGTTGCAGACCTCCCTGTTGCGGCAACGCGCGCTCTACCGGGCGCGGGTCGCGACGCCGCGGGTGCCCGGCAAGGCGTCAGCGGAGTTCGCCGAGCGGCTCCCGTTCGAGCTCACCGACGACCAACTCGAGGTCGGGAGGGCGATCGAGGCTGACCTGGCTT
>CAZCEE010000058.1:0-10774 GCA_964497165.1 uncultured Schumannella sp.
ATCGTCGCGAACGCCTGCGCCAGCACCGCCGGGTTGTAGCGGAACGTCGGCGTCATCACACTCGTGCCGATGCGGATCTTGGAGGTGCGCTCCCCCACCGCCGCCATCCAGGTGAGCGAGAACGGCGCGTGCCCGCCCTCGTGCCGCCACGGCTGAAAATGGTCGCTCACGGCGACGCTCTCCATGCCGTGCTGCTCCGCCGCGACCGCGATCTCGACCAACTCGCGCGGGTCGAACTGCTCGGCGGAAGCCTTGTATCCGAGGGTGAGGGTCATATTGCCATTCTTGCGGGGTCGTGTGGAAAGTGCTTGCGGCGGGTACTGGTGTTCGATACAATGGTCTTGCTCGTGCCGAGTAATTCGTCTTCTTGTTCTGGAAGGACTCCCGGCGTGAGTATGCCCATCGGCACCGTGATCGAGCTCCCTGAGCTCTCCGGTGTCGCGCGTGCCTCCGACGCGGAGTTGGAGCGGCTGCTCGGCAAGGTTGCGGCAGCGAAACGGCGAGTGGATGCCTGCGCTGCAGTGCTCGCCGGTGAGGTGGAACGACGTTCTGATCGTGAACTCGGGTACTCCGGGTTGGCGCAACGCACCGGCGACCGCACCGCCGACGGGTTCGTCGCGCGGGTCACCGGGGCGTCAGGTTCTGAGGCGCGGCAACTCGTCACGGTCGGGAAGCTGTTGGATGCGCCCCCGCCGTGGCTCTCTGGGGTTGCGGCGGGTGTCGACAGCGGCGACGTGTCGATTGGTGCTGCTGCGGCGATCACCACCGGGCTCGGCGCACCTTCGGCATCGGTGGCCGCCGACGATCTGCTCGACGCCGCCGACCGACTTCTTGTCGAGACGGCGGGGTTGTCGCCTGAGAAGGTTGCCCGACGGGCCCGCGAAGTGCGCGACGAACTCGACGCCGCCGGAGTCGCCGACCGGGAAGCCCTGCTCCGCAGCAAGAGGTTTCTGCGGCTCACCCCGCAAGCCGACGGGATGACCCGCATCCTCGGCATGCTCGACCCCGTACAGGCGGCCCTCGTCACCGATGCGATCGACTGCGTCACCGCACCCCGCCGCGGCGGCCCCCGCTTCGTCGACCCCGACGAACTCGCCCGTGTCGAAGCCATGGAGAAAGACCCCCGCACCACCGAACAGATCGCCGTCGACGCTCTCGTCGAGATGATCCGCATCGCCGGCGCCGCCGATGAAGGGCGCGTGTTCGGGGTGCGCAAACCTGCCGTGCGAGTGCACGTCGACTCCCGCGACCTCGCCACCGGTGACGGTGCCGCCACCCTCGAAGGCCAAACCGCCGCCATCTCGATCGCCACCGCCGAGGGCCTGGCTTGCGCTGGCGGGAGTCAGACCATCGTCTTCCACTCCGACGGCACCATCGACGTCGGCCGCACCCAGCGACTCTTCACCGAACGCCAACGCATCGCGCTCGCCGCGATCTGGGGCGGCTGCGCCGTCGAAACCTGCGACCGACCACCCTCCTGGACCGAAGCCCACCACGCCAACCACTGGTCACACGGCGGCCGCACCGACATCCAAGACGGCATCCTCCTCTGCCGACACCACCACATGCTGCTCCACAACAACCACTGGAAAATCAACCGACCGCCCGGCCGAAGTCACGATGGGTGGAGCATGACCTCACCCGACGGGCGAACCCTCAAACTCGTCAGCAAAAACCCCATCCGACAACGCCAACACGCCCGAACACACTGACCCCACGGCGTGAGGGAGAGCTCTGCTTTAGCCCTCGGTGAGGTCGCGGTTGTTGAGCCCCCACCAGGTGAGTCCGTACTCGTCGGCGAGATCGTCGAGCACGGCGCGCACCGTCGCGAATGCGTCGGGATCGTCGTACTCGGCATCCGTCACCCACGCCTCAAGCGAGCCGGCACTCACTTCGACGGTCTGCACGAGACCCGTCGCGATCAGCCGATCGTATTGCGCTGCCCAGTCCGGGTACGGGTTGGCCGACGTCGTCAGCTCAGGCTCCGTGCGTTGCCGGAAGCCGGGAACACCGGCCTCCTCGTCTTCGAGAATTCCGATTCCGACCTTGACCGCCTCGGGGTTGATCGCCGCGATCTGCCTGCTGAGCTCGACGACTTCCCTGCTGTCCTCGGCCTGCACGTAGACGGTGTTCCCGCCGATGTTCACCGAGAGTCCGAGCTCGGTGACCATCCGGTCGCGCAACTCGATGACGACGGCGTCGGTGCCCGGGGGCACGTCACCGGCAGAGGCATCCGTCACCACGACCTTGAGCGCCCCGTAGCGATCGGGGTCGCGCGCGGTGAGGAAGTCCCGCACCGCTTCGGCCTCCGATGCCACCTCGATCTGGATGACGAGCGTCGCATCCTTGAGGTCGACTTCCGCGATCGCGAAAGCCGCGACGAGGGCTATGAAGTCGTCGAGGTAGCTGACCGCGAGTCCGCGGTCGCCGGCAGAAAGACTGACGCCATCGCCTGCGAGGCGGGACGCTCCGACGGGGAGGAAGTCGGCCGCGACCCGCAGAACAGCGAGAGACTCGGCAAGGTTCTCCGCCTCGGCGACCCACACCCGGGTGTCCACTACATCGTCGATCGACAGGTCGACACCGAACGACTCCGTCGCGATCGCCAGCCCGACGACGTCGACGAGCAGCTCACCGCACCGGTCGACGTAGTCGACCTTGACACTCGTCTCGCCCGCGCGAACGGCGATCGACAGCGACACCGAGGCGTTGACCTCCGTTTCGCACGCGACACTCATCAGTTCGTCAAGCGTCGCCGCGTCGGCGTCGAGCGAGACATCCACTTTTCCCTGCACCGAGAACGGCAGCGGGGTCGAGACGCCGAAGTAGTCGATCGTCACACCCGGCACCGCGTCGAGAGCGGCGACGTAGCGGTCCAGGCTGTCGCGCGACTGTGGGACGCAGCCGGTCAGCGCGGCGACCACGACAGCCCCCGCCGACGAGGATCGCGCCGAAGCGCTCAGCCCTACGTCGCACGGGAGATCTCCACCATCTCGTCACGCGGCACGACCTTGACCCGTGCGCGGCCATGCGGCTCGCCCAGGGCGATCTCGTGGGTGTCCAGTTTGTGCCAGCCGCCCAAGTCGGTGTATTCGATGCCGCGCGACTCGAGCAGCTCCAGCACCGACGCCTCCGACGGCGACGACGGGCTCCACCACGACGACTGGTCGTTGACGACGTGCGAAATCGTCTCCATCGCATCCGACTTGGTGTGGCCGATCAGACCCACAGGTCCACGTTTGATCCAGCCGGTGGCGTAGACACCGGGCAGGATCTCGTTGTCGGTCGCCAACACCTGACCCTCACGGTTCGGGATCACACCGCGCCGCTCATCGAACGGAATGCCGTCGAGCGGCGACCCGAAGTAGCCGACCGCCCGGTAGAACTGGCCGATCTGCACCTCTCGGATCTCGCCCGTCCCGCGCACGCCACCCGCGCCATCCGGCTCGGTACGCTCGTACCGGAACGACGCCACCCGCCCATCGGGGCCGGCCACCACCTCGAGCGGCTTCGCGTAGAAGTGCAAGTGCAGACGCCGCGACGCCGCCCCGGTCTCCTCCTCGCGCCACTTCGTGAACACCTTGTCGATCACGAAGATCTGCTTGTTCGACTCGATTGCCGCCCGCGCCGCATCGTCGTAGTCGAAATCTTCGTCGTGCACGACCATGTCGACATCCCGCAGCTCGCCCAGTTCGCGCAACTCGAGCGGGCTGAACTTCACCTGCATCGGACCACGCCGCCCGAAGACGTGCACGTCGGTCACCGGCGACGCCTTCAGGGTGTCGTACACATTCGCCGGCACCTCGGTCGGCAACAGATCGTCGGCGTGCTTCGCGAGCATCCGCGCAACATCGAGCGCGACGTTGCCGTTACCGACCACCGCAACCGATGACGCATCGAGCGGCCACTCGCGCGGCACATCGGGGTGCCCGTCGTACCACGACACGAAATCGGCGGCACCCTGCGAACCGGGAAGGTCGATGCCGGGGATGTCGAGGTCGGCATCCCGAATCGCACCGGTCGAAAAGATGACTGCGTTGTAGTGCTTCTTAAGGTCGTCAAGGGTGATGTCGCGCCCATACGTGACGTTGCCGAAGATGCGGATGTCACCGCGGTCGAGCACGTCACGCAGCGCGGTGATGATGCCCTTGATCCGCGGATGATCGGGGGCGACGCCGTAACGCACCAGCCCATAGGGCGCAGGAAGCTGCTCGAACAGGTCGACCGAGACCTCGAACGGCCGTTCGTGCTTCAGCAGGATGTCGGCAGCGTAGATGCCAGCCGGTCCGGCGCCGACGATGGCCAGGCGGAGCTTGGTCAACGGGGGTTCCTCACTATGGGACGCTCAGGGCTTCAACGCGGCGGGCAGGGTCAGCCCGATCGCTCGACGATCGCCTGCGCGAAGCGGGTGAGCGCCTTCTTGACGGGACCGTCGGGGAGAGGCTCGAGAGCCTCAACCGCCCGGTCGGCCCAGCGATTCGCCTCGGCGAGTGTATCGGCAGTCACCTGATGGTGGCGCAGCTCGGCGACGGCGACCGCGAAATCCGGGTGGATGGCACCCTCGGTCGAGCCGGCGATGTTGCGGTCCAACCGCTCGAGCAGGGCCGCAGCGCCCGGATCCGTGGCGGCGCGTTGGCGCAGGTAGAGCAGCGGGAGGGTCGGCACTCCGGCCCGCAGGTCGGTGCCTGCGGTCTTGCCGGTCTGCTCGACCGCACTCGACAGGTCGATGACGTCGTCGATGAGTTGGAACGCGACACCGATGCGCTCACCGAAGAACTCGACCGGCTCGCGATACTCCTCGGGGGCGTCGGAGAAGATCACGCCGACCAGTCCGGCGAGCGCGATGAGCGACCCGGTCTTGTCGGCGAGCACCTGCAGGTAGTGCTCGATGGGATCCTCCCCCGGCTGCGGTCCGATCGTCTCGTGCAACTGGCCGAGACACAGACGCTCGAAGGTGGAGGCCTGGATGCCGAGCGCCCGCTCCCCGAGGGAGGCGATGAGCTTCGACGCCCGCGCGAACAGCAGGTCGCCGGTGAGGATCGCCACCGAGTTGCCCCACACGGTCTGCGCACTCGGCACCCCGCGGCGCATCTCCGCCTCGTCCATGACGTCGTCGTGGTACAGCGACGCGAGATGGGTGATCTCGATCGCCTGCGCCGCCGTCAGCACGTCGTCGTTGGTCCCCGTCCCGAGCTGCGCGGTGAGCAGGGTCAGCACCGGCCGCACCCGTTTGCCGCCGGCATCCAGCAGGTAGCGCGTCGTGACGTCGGCGATCGCGTCGGTGAAACGCACCTGATCGGCGAGCTGCTGTTCGACGACCGCCAGACCCGCCTCGATGTCGGCGACGAACTGCCGTTCCACGCTCGACGCGAACAGTTTCTCGCCGAGCCCGAGCGACGAGCTGAGGGTCTTGCTCCGGCGGGCGAGGGAGGGGCTCGGTTTCACAATCGGCCGATCTGTCGGAGCGTCTGAAGCACGAACTGGGTCAGCCGACGTCGGCCGGTCGAGCGCGGCCCGTGCGCCGGGCGGTCGCGGCGCGGATCGCCTGGTCTTCGGGTTTGCGGCCGCGGTGCAACGCGACGACGCCCGCGGTGAGGTTTCGGTAGGCGACCCGGCTGAAGCCGACCCCGCGGATCCACTGGCTGAGCGTGCCCTGGTCGGGCCAGTCGCGGATGGATTCGACGAGGTAGCGGTATGCCTCCGGATTCGACGACGTGACTCCGACGACCACCGGGGCGACGACCTTCAGGTAGGCGAAATACCCCGCGCGGAGCAGGGCACGCGGCGGCTTCGAGAACTCGCAGACGACCAGCCGGCCCCCCGGCTTGAGCACCCGGTACATCTCGGCGAGCGCCAGCTTCGGATCCTGCACGTTGCGCAGCCCGAAACTGATGGTGACAGCGTCGAACTCGTCGTCGCCGAACGGCAACTTCATGGCATCGGCCTGGCGGAACTCGATCTTCGGATGCCGTTTGCCGGCTTCGGCGATCATCTCCGGCGAGAAGTCGATGCCGACGACCGTCGCCCCCGACTTGGCGAGCGGCAGGGTGGAGGTGCCGGTGCCGCAGGCGATGTCGAGGATGCGCTCGCCGGGCTTCGGGTTGATGGCCTTCGTGGTCGCAATGCGCCACAGCGCGGCGTTGCCGACGCTCAGCACGGCGTTGGTGCGGTCGTACCCGGCAGCGACGTGATCGAACATGCCGGACATGTCGTCCGGGTCTTTGCTCAGATCCGCCCTGCTCACGAGGGTCCATCCTACGCGGGGCGGGGCGGCCCGGTTCGGGCGGCGACCGGAGGCGGCTTAGGCTGGACGGGTGACGGACCTCACCGTCGAAACGCGCCGGATCGATCCGGTCCCTTCGCTCATCCCCTTCTCGGATCCCGCGCACCCTCTGCTGTTCCTGCGGCGTGGTGACGGCATCGCCGGCATCGGCGAGGCGCTGCGTCTCGAGTTCCGCGGACCCACCCGACTGGCGGATGCCGCGGCCGCCTGGCGCGAGGTCGCGGCGAACGCGCAGGTCGACGACGAGGTGCGGATCGGCGGCTCGGGACTTGTCGCCTTCGGCGCTTTCGCGTTCGACGACGACTCGGCCCGTACGAGCGTGCTCATCGTGCCGTGCGTCGTCATCGGCCGTCGCAACGGGGTCGGCTGGGTGACCCGGGTGAACGGCGCCGACGACGCCGTCCTCGCCTCCCCGCTCGGCGCCGAGTACCGGCTGCCGCTGCACCCGGGGGCGCTGCCCCCCGACGCGTTCCGCGATGCCGTCCGCACCGCCGTGGACCGCATCCTCGCCGGGTCGCTCGAGAAGGTGGTGCTCGCCCGCGACCTTCTCGGCCACGTCCCGGACGGCGCCGACCTTCGCCGCGTGCTGCTGGAACTCGCCCTCGGCTATCCCGACACGTGGACCTTCGCCGTCGACGGTCATCTCGGCTCGAGCCCCGAAACCCTGGTGCGCGTGTACGGCGGCGATGTGACGGCACGCGTGCTCGCCGGCAGCCACGCGCGGGGAGCGGATGCCGAAGCCGACGCCGCCGCTGCGCTCGAACTGGCGACCTCGTCGAAGGATCTCGATGAGCACCGGTTCGCGGTCGAGAGCGTGCTCGCCGCCCTCCGCCCGCACGGCCCCGGCATCACCTCGACCGAACTTCCGTTCACGCTGAAACTGCCGAATCTGTGGCACCTGGCGAGCGACGTGCACGGCCGGCTCTCCGACGGTTCGGGGGCGCTCGACCTGGTCGCCGCGTTGCACCCGACGGCAGCCGTCGCCGGCACCCCGACCGGGGCGGCGATGGACCTGATCCGCGAACTCGAACCGTTCGACCGTGGTCGCTACGGCGGACCGGTCGGCTGGGTCGACCAGGCGGGCGACGGCAAGTGGGCGATCTCGTTACGCTCCGCCGAAGTGGATGCCGACGGCACCCTCACCGCGTTCGCCGGCGCCGGCATCGTCGCCGAATCCGACCCCGACCGCGAACTGGCGGAGACGAAACTCAAGTTCCGCCCCATCGTCGAAGCCTTCGGCTAGGTCTCGACACGCGGCTGCGCCGCTACTCGACCACCGAAAAGTCAGGTCGCGGCGAGGCGCTTCTTCTCGACCTCGACATCGAATTCGGCGACCGGCCACTCGAGGTTGTGGGACCGCAAGGCGTCGAGCAGCAGGGTGTGCACGGCGAGCCGTGCGTACCACTTGCGGTCGGCCGGCACGACGTACCACGGCGCATCGTCGGTCGAGGTGCGCTCGATCGCGACGCGGTAGGCATCCATGTAGTCGTCCCAATACGCGCGCTCGTCGACATCCCCGGGGTTGTACTTCCAGTGCTTGTCGGGGCGCTCGAGGCGTTCGGCGAGGCGGTCCTTCTGCTCGTCGCGCGAGACGTGCAGCATCACTTTGACGATTCGGGTGCCCGCAGCGACGAGTTCTTTCTCGAAGTCGACGATCACCGGGTACCGGCTCTCGACCTCTTCGGGGGTCGACAGCCCGCGTACCCGGTGGATGAGCACGCTCTCGTAGTGCGACCGGTCGAAAACCCCGATCAGTCCCGGAGCGGGGAGCCGTTTGCGGATGCGCCACAGAAAGTCGTGCGCCTCCTCTTCGGGCGTCGGCCGCTTGAATGCCGCGATCGCCACCCCCTGCGGATCGACCGACCCGACGACGTGTTTCACGATGCCGCCTTTGCCCGCGGTGTCCATCGCCTGCAACACGAGCAACACGCTGCGGGTGTCGCCGAATCGGCTCGCGGCGAAAAGTTGCTCCTGAAGGCCGGCGACTTCGTCGGCGCCCGCGGCGAGCGCCTCCTCGCCCGCAGCCTTGTCGCCGTCGAATCCGGGAGTCGCCGACGTGTCGATCGTCGAAAGGTCGACACCGGGCCCGACGCGCAGCAGCCCTGTGATATCCGAATCAGCCATGCGCCCGACCCTAGAGCTCCGCGCCCGCCGTGTCACCGCGCGAGCGGAACCTCGATCAGCACCCGGTCACCGATCGCCGAAAGGGCGTCCTCGAGTTCGGAGCGGGTCGCGGCGCGGCGGTACTCCCAGCCGTAGGCCGCGGCGAGCGCCGCGAAGTCGACCGCGTGCGGGGTGTAGAGCACCCGGTCGAACAGGGCGGGATCGGTAGTTCCGGCGACTTCGAGCGCGTCGAAGATGGTGCCGCCGCCGTCGTTGCCGACGATCACCTGCATGCGGGGAGCCTGCTCTCCCGGGGCGGGTGCGAGCGACCCGGCATCGTGCAGCAGAGCGAGGTCGCCGAGCAGCACGCGGGTGACGCCCGTGCTGCCGGACTCGGCCGACGCTGCCGAAGCGAGGGCGACTCCGGTGGCGGTCGCGATCGTGCCGTCGATCCCGGCGAGGCCGCGGTTGGCGAACACCTGCACCTTCTTGCCGACGGCGACGCGGTCGAGGTCACGGATCAGCCGGGATGCCCCGAGCACGAGCCGATCGTGCGGCCAGGTGTTCGCCCATACCGCTTCGGCGAGCATCCGTCGCGTGACGGGTTCACGGAGTCGCGCGAGTTGCACCCGGGCGAATTCGGCCCGCTCGACCGACGAGTCGCTAAGGGATGCCGCGGGCACGTCGTCGACGGCGAGAAGCGTTCGCGACGCCGCGACCCACGGTCCCACCCAGGCCCGCGAGTCGGGGAGCGGGTCGCCCGTGACGGTGACCCCGTCGACGATGCGCGCCGAACGGCTCGGGTTGTAGACATCCCGCTCGGGGCCGCGCACGACGATCACCTCGACGTCGTCGCGTTGCAGAAGTGCGGGGATCTCCCGGCTCAGCGTCGGGTGCCCGAAGACGACGACCCGTTCGATCCGGTCGCCGAATCCGGGCTCCGCGAGAAGGTCACGATAGGCGGGCACCAGGTTCGGTCCGAAGCGTGCACCGCTCGCGACCTCGGCGAGGAGGGGTGCACCGAGTTGTCGGGCGACCTCCTCCGCGTGATCCCCCGCCCCGGTGCCGGCGACGACGACGGTGAGCGGGCCGGGCTCGAGTGCCGTCGGCTGCCCGGGTGGGGTCCGCTCCCACCCTCCAGGCACCACGTCCGGGAGGGGCACGGCAGCCGAGAGCGGGTCACGGAACGCCAGGTTGACGTGCACCGGGCCGGCCATCGCCGGGTCGCGCAGCCCGGTGACGACCTCGGTCGCCAGTTCGGCCGCCCCGCCAGCCGACGTGGGCGCGGCGACATCCCATTCCCGACGCACCGCCGTGCCGAAGATTCCTGCCTGAACGGTCGCCTGGTTCGCGCCGACTCCGAGCAGCTCGGCCGGGCGGTCGGCGGTCACGACGACGAGCGGCACACCGGAGTGCGACGCCTCGAGCACCGCGGGATGCAGGTTGGCGACCGCCGTACCCGACGTCGTGACGACGACAACCGGGATGCCCGACTCGCGCGCGAGACCGAGAGCGAGGAACCCCGCGGAGCGTTCGTCGATCCGCACCCGGACGCGCAGCAGCCCGGCGCGTTCGAACTCCGCCGCCGCGAGGGCGAGGGCTTGCGACCGCGAGCCCGGGCAGACGACGACCTCACGGAGACCGAGGCGGATCAGCTCAGCGAAGAACGCGACCGCGAACTCACTCGCGGCGGACCCGTCAGCCCTTGGGCGGGTCATCGTCGAGGTCGCGAAGCTCCTGCTCGAGCTGCTCGATCCGGTCTTCCATCGCCTGTTCGCGATTCAGCTTCCGGAGGAAGTCCGGGTCGTCGTCGGGGGCGATCGGGCCGCGGCGGGCAGAACGGGGCGACTCCCCGGCACGCACGCGACCGACCGCGAACCACATCACGCCACCGACGATGGGGACGAGGATGACGAATGCGATCCAGGCCTGCTTCGGGATTCCGCGCACCTGGTCGCGCGGCGTCAGCGCGAGATGCGCGACGGAGAAGATCGTGAACGCCACGATGAGCACCAGAACCGGGATGAGGCGCGTCATGCCCTGATTCTAGGCAGTGGCGCTGCGCGCGGCATGGGAGTTCGTCGGGGCGGGGTGCACCCCTTCCTCCGCGGCTGGAGCCGTGGCTTCGCGGCGGGAGTCGTTTCTCCCGCCGCGAGCCCGCGGCTCCAGCCGCGACCTAGACTTTGGGGGTGCGCGCCCTGCTGCTGTTCTCCGCCCTGCGGGTGCTCGTCTTCGCGGTTCCGTTCGCGATCCTGTACGCCGTCGGGCTCGAGTGGTGGATCGCCGCCCTGGTCGCCGCGGTCGTCGGATTGTGCGTGTCGTACATCTTCTTGCGACCCCTGCGCGACCGGGTGGCACTGCAGCTCGCCGAAGCGCGCAGCGCCGCGC
>CAZCEE010000059.1:0-10632 GCA_964497165.1 uncultured Schumannella sp.
GGCCGCCCGCCGGGCCGGTTAGGCTCAATTTTTCCGTTACTGCAATCCCAGGAGGCGTCGTGTTCAGTGCCGTCGCACGGATCTTCCGCACGCCAGACCTGCGGAAGAAGATCGGCTTCTCGCTCGCGATCGTCGCCCTGTTCAGGCTCGGTTCGTTCATCCCGGCGCCGTTCGTCGACTTCGAGGTCGTACAGAACTGCCTCACGCCGATCGAAAGCGGCTCGGGCGACGGTGCGGCGGGCCTCTACGCTCTCGTCAACCTGTTCAGCGGTGGCGCGCTGCTTCAACTGTCGATCTTCGCGCTCGGCATCATGCCGTACATCACCGCCTCGATCATCGTGCAGCTACTGCGCGTGGTCATCCCTCACTTCGAGACCCTCTACAAGGAGGGCCAGTCGGGGCAGGCGCGCCTGACGCAGTACACGCGCTACCTGACAATCGCGCTCGGCGTTCTGCAGTCGACGACCCTCATCACGGTTGCCCGTAGCGGCCAGCTGATCCCCTGCGACCTGCCGCTCATCACCTCCGACGGCGAAACCATCTGGGGCATGCTTCTGATGGTCATCACGATGACCGCCGGTACCGGCCTCATCATGTGGATGGGTGAACTCATCACCGAGCGTGGTGTCGGCAACGGCATGTCGCTCCTCATCTTCACATCGATCGCCGCGACCTTCCCGAGTTCGCTCACGCAGATCGCGACGCAGCAGGGCATCGAGATCCTGCTCGTGGTGATCGCGATCGGGCTCGCCATCATCGCCGCGGTCATCTTCGTCGAACAGTCGCAGCGCCGCATCCCCGTGCAATATGCGAAACGCATGGTGGGCCGTCGCACCTACGGCGGCAACAACACCTACATCCCGATCAAGGTCAACATGGCGGGCGTCGTGCCGGTCATCTTCGCCTCGTCGCTGCTGTATCTGCCGTCGCTCATCGCGCAGTTCAACCAGGGCAGCGACGGTGTCAACCCGTGGTGGGTCGACTGGATCAACAACAACCTCACCAACGGCGGACACCCGCTGTATATGGCGTTGTACTTCCTGCTCATCGTCGGCTTCACGTACTTCTATGTCGCGATCACCTTCAACCCCGAAGAGGTCGCCGACAACATGAAGAAGTACGGCGGCTTCATCCCGGGCATCCGGGCCGGCCGGCCGACCGCCGAGTACCTCGACTACGTGCTCACCCGCGTGACTCTGCCCGGTTCGCTCTACCTCGGCCTCGTCGCCTTGATCCCGCTGATCGCCCTCGTCGCCATCAATGCGAACCAGAACTTCCCGTTCGGCGGCACGAGCATTCTGATCATGGTCGGCGTCGGCCTCGAAACGGTGAAGCAGATCGACTCGCAGCTGCAGCAGCGGCATTACGAAGGCCTCCTGCGGTGACCCGCCTGCTCATCGTCGGCCCGCCCGGTGCGGGCAAGGGAACCCAGGCGGCTCGCATCGCCGAGCGCTTCGACATCCCGACGATTTCGACCGGCGACATCTTCCGCAAGAACATCGCCGACGGCACCGCGCTCGGTTCGCAGGTCAAAGAGATCGTGGATGCCGGCGACTACGTGCCCGACTCGCTCACCAACGCGCTCGTCACCGATCGCCTGAATGAAGCGGATGCCGCGGGCGGCTTCCTGCTCGACGGCTACCCGCGCACGACCGACCAGGTGCGCTACCTCACCGACCTGCTCTCTTCGCACGGACACGCGCTCGACGCCGTCATCCGGCTCGTCGCCGACCAGGAGGAGATCGTGCGGCGCCTGCGCCAGCGCGCGATCGACATCGGCCGCGTCGACGACTCGGAGGAGGCGATCCGGCACCGCCAGGATGTCTACATCCGCGAGACCGCTCCACTGGTCGAAATGTTCCGCGAGCAGGGGCTGCTCGTCGAAATCGACGGCCTCGGCGCCATCGACGACGTCACCGAGCGCATCTTCGAAGCCCTCGCCGCACGCGGCCTCGAAGTCGCCGCCTAGCCCCTAGGCCGAGCAGACCGCGAGGGACGCGAGTCCCGATTTGCGAGTCAATCGGGGTAGGGGTCCCCGCTCTTGACTCGCAAAGCGGGAGTCGCGTCCCGACCCCGCGAGCTCATTCATCGATGAGCCGCACCAACTCGTCGATGTAGGCAGGGAAGTCGACGGATGCCCGCAGCAGTCGTTGCACGTCGGTGCGGTCACTGAACACCTCCACGAACTGCTCGAACACCGTCTGGAACGAGGCGCGGTCCTTTGCGCTGAAGGCGACGAGCGCGACGACCTGCACGGTGGCTTCGCCCCACGGGATGGGGTTCTCGTACAGCGCGATCGCGATGGCGGTGCGCTTCGCCGACATCGTGAGAGCGTGCGGCACCGCGAGCCACTCGGTGAACGCGGTCGACGAGATGCGTTCCCGCTCGAGTACCCCGTCGAGGTAGTCATCGTCGATGATGCCGCGCTCGCGCATCCGCTCGCCCAACACACGGATGACGGCCTCGGCGTCCCGCTCCTTCAGGTCGCGGAAGAACAGGGCGTCGTCGAAGTAGAGCAGCAGCTGGTCGGCGATCGCCCGACGGCGGCGCTGGCGGCGGATGCGCGAGATCGCACCGCGCACGGCATCCAGGTCGGCGTCGGTCGGGATCGGCTGCACGATCACGACGTTGGCAGGCCGCACCTCCCACGGCACCGTTGAAATGATGAGGTCGGTGTGCAAAGCCGCCGGGTCGACGTCGGTGCGCGTGAGGACTCGATCGATGACGACGTCGTCGCCGAGGGCGGGAAGGATGCGTCGCTCGAGCAGTTCCGCGATGTCGTGGTACCCGGGGCTCACCAGCACGCAGGTGAGCCGTTCGCCGTGGGTCGAGCGGCGCTCGAGGTGCGAGCCGATGTGGAGGGCGATGTACGCGATTTCGTCGTCGCCGATGGTGATCGTGAACTCGCGTTGGATCTCAGCAGCGACGAAGACGGCGAGTTCGTAGGTGAGCGGGTAGGAGGACTTGATGGTGCGCGCGAGCGGGTTCGGGTTTCCCACGCCTTCGCGGGCGCGCACCAGGAGGTTGCCGACGTGTGCGCTGAGCCGGGTGAGGAACGCGTCGTCGTCGAGGTCGACGAGGAACTCTTCCTGAGCGCGGCCGACGATCCGACGGAGCACGTCGACGTGCTCGCCGACCTCACCATGTTCGACGACCCGGGTTCCGGCGCGGGTGGTGAGGAGCGCCGTCAGGGCCGTGAGTTCGCCCTCGGGCAGCCGCGTGTCGAAGCGCTCCGCGATGAGTCGGTCGAGGTCTTTCGCGACAGCGTCGCCGGGCTCGGGGGCCTCGGCCGCGAGTGACGAGCCCCGCGAGCGTTCGACGGCGATGGCGGTGTGCAGCAGCACCCGGTCGAGACCGAACTCGTTGATCGTGTAGCCCTGACTTTCGAGCACCGCCATGACGTCGGTCTTGAAACCGGAGAGGTCGTCGATGCCGAAAGAGTCCTGCACCCGCTGCAGGTCGATGAGGCCGTGGGCCTGCTCGTCGGAGAAGAGGCGGCTGACGATGCGGCGGTGGCCGGCATCCGGCCCGTCGAGGCGCACGTGGTCGCCGTCGCGCACCAGCTCGAGCCCCGCCTCGCGGGCGAGCCCGCGCACCTGCCGCAGGTCGCCTTCGATCGTCGACTCGCTGACGAACAGCGACGAGGCGAGCTCATGCACGTCGAGTTCGACACCGGAGTGGGTGAGCCGGGTGACGAGAAACGTCACGCGCTCCCGCGGGGTGCCGATGCGATCGGTGGCACGGTCGCGTTGCGCATACTCGGCGTGCGCATCGCGGTTGAGCCGGTAGCCGTCCGGTGACGACAGGATGACGTCGAGCGGTGCGGCGGCGACCTTGACGGCCGTCACATAGCTGCGCACCGTTCGGGTCGAAACGCCGAGGTGTTCGGCGAGTTCGCTCGCGGTCGTCCACCCCTCCGAGCGGGAGAGGTAGGCCAGCAGCATCGGTGACTTGTCGGCCATCTCGCGTGCCACTCAACCACGTATCCCACCGCCGCGCGAAGAAGCCTTCGCTTCCGCAGGTGCGGAAGCGAATCTGGTGGAACGCCCCGGTACGACTTCGCGACACTGACGGGAGTAGTCCGAACCGGCATCGCAAGGAGGCGACATGGCGACCATCGTTCTCGTCTGCGCGGCCGGAGTCTCGGGCACCTTCCTCGCTCGCCGCATCGCGCCCTCTCTTCCCGGTGTGGACTTCGTCGTCGCGACCGAGCACGCCCTCGAAGACGCGCTCACCGGCGCCGACGGGGTGCTCGTCGCGGCGCAGCTCGCCTCCGCCGAGGAGTCGATCCGTGCGCGCGTCGCCCCACTCCCGGTGGCCGTGCTGCCCGCCGACGCCATGACGCCGGCCGGCAGCATCCTGGCCGTCGATGTCGTCGATGCCCTCCTGCAGGTCATCGGCGCCAACCAGAACGAACCGCCGCTGCAAAGGAGCACCGACAATGTCTGAGCGCACCGTCGTCGTCGCGTCGAGCCACGGGCTGCACGCCCGTCCCGCCGCCCTGTTCACCCAAACCGCCGCGAAGGCCGGCGTGCCGGTCAAGATCACCAAGGGCGAGCGCACCGTCGACGCATCGAGCATTCTCGGGGTCATCTCGCTCGGCATCGACTTCGGCGACGAGGTGCTTCTCGCCGCCGAAGGCGAGGGCGCCGATGAGGCGCTCGACGCGCTTGAGGCGATGCTGCTCGAGGACCACGACGCGTGACCGTGCTGCGAGGGATCGGTGTCGGCCGCGGGATCGCGGTCGGCCCGGTCCTGCGCATGCCTGATCCGCTCCCCGCACCTCCGACGACGCAGAGCACCCTCGGTCCCGACGCCGAGAAGGAGCGGGTCACTCACGCCCTCGCGGCGACCGCCGAAGACATCCGGGCTCGTGCCACGAAGGCCGGCGGCAAGGCCGGCGAGGTGCTCGAGGCGCAGGCCCTGATGCTCGATGACCCGATGCTGAAGAGCGACGTGGATTCCCGCATCGACACGGGCACGACGGCCGAGCGTGCGGTCCACGAGGCGTTCGGCGTCTTCCGCGACATGCTCGCCGGGATGGGCGAGTACATGGCCGCCCGGGTCGCCGACCTCGACGACCTCTCGCGCCGCGCGGTAGCCCGCCTTTCCGGGGTTCCCGCTCCCGGCATCCCGCAGAGCGACAGCCCGTTCGTGCTCGTCGCCCGCGACCTCGCGCCCGCCGACACGGCACTTCTCGACCCCGCCCTCGTGCTCGCGATCGTGACGAGCGACGGTGGCAAGACGTCACACACCGCGATCCTCGCCGGAGAGAAGGGGCTGCCGGCGATCGTCGGTGTCGCGGGTGTGCTCGACATCGCCGAGGGTTCGACGGTCATTGTGGATGCTGGCGCCGGTCTCGTCGAGGTCGACCCCACCGCGGATGCCCTGGCGGCTGCCCAACAGAAGGTCGCCGACCGCGCAGCTCGCGTGCACACCACGGGGCCGGGCTCGCTCGCCGACGGCACCGCCATCCCGTTGCTCGCCAACCTCGGGTCTGCCGACGGTGTCGAGGCTGCGGTCGCCGCAGGGGCCGAGGGCGTCGGGCTGTTCCGCACCGAGTTTCTGTTCCTCGACGCGAACGCAGCGCCCACGGTCGACGCCCAGAAGGAGTCCTATGCCGCTGTGCTGCGCGGGTTCCCGGGCAAGAAGGTCGTCGTGCGCGCGCTCGACGCGGGTGCCGACAAGCCGCTCTCGTTCCTCAACGCCGCCGAGGAAGAGAACCCAGCGCTCGGCCTGCGCGGCATCCGTGCTCTGCGCGCGAGCGAACCGATTCTGCGCGACCAGCTCACTGCTCTCGCCGCGGCTGCTGCCGAGAGCGACGCGGAGGTCTGGGTCATGGCTCCGATGGTCGCGACCGTCGATGAGACCCGCTACTTCACCGCCCTCGCGAAAGAGCTCGGGCTCGCGACCGCCGGTGTGATGGTCGAGGTGCCCGCCGCCGCGCTGCTTGCCGACCGCATCCTCAAGGTCACCGACTTCGCGAGCATCGGCACCAACGACCTCACCCAGTACACGATGGCCGCCGATCGGATGCTGGGCTCTGTCGCGAGCTTCCAGGACCCGTGGCATCCCGCGGTGCTCCGTCTAGTCGGAGAGATCGGCGCCGCGGGAACGTCGCTCGGCAAGCCGGTCGGCGTCTGCGGCGAGGCTGCCGCCGACCCGAAACTCGCTGTCGTGCTCGTCGGCCTAGGCGTGACGAGCCTCTCGATGTCCGCCCCGGCGATCGCCGAGGTGCGCGACGAACTGGCCCGCTGGACTCCACAAGGGACCCGCGACGCCGCCCAGAAAGCTCTCGCCGCGGAGGACGCCCCGGGCGCCCGCGCCGCGGTCGAAGCCCTCACCCCTTCCTGAACACCCCCACGTAGTAACGCATCACCCTCAACACACAAGGAGAGACATCACATGACAACGACGTCACCATCGTCCGGGGCCAGCCGCCTCGGGCAGAGCCGAGTCGGCGTTCAGAGGTTCGGCTCGTTCCTGTCGAACATGATCCTGCCCAACATCGCGGTCTTCATCGCGTGGGGCATCATCACGGCGTTCTTCATTCCCACCGGGTGGACGCCGAACGAGACGCTCGCGACCCTCGTCGGGCCCATTCTGTTGACGCTCATCCCCGTGCTGATTGCCTACACCGGTGGCCGCATGGTCTACGGCGTGCGCGGTGGCGCGGTCGGCGCACTTGCAGCGATGGGCGTCATCGTCGCCGAACCGGATCGCGTCATGATCCTCGGCGCGATGATCGCCGGTCCGCTCGCAGCCTTGCTGCTCAAGCAGATTGAGCGACTGTGGGTCGGCAAGGTCCGCGCCGGCTTCGAGATGCTCGTTGACAACTTCTCGGCCGGCATCATCGGATTCGGGCTCGCAATTGCGGCGTTCTTCGGTCTCAGCCGGGTTGTCGTCTTCATCAGCGACGTGTTCGGTGGCGCTGTCGGCTTCCTCGTCGACAACGGACTGCTGCCACTCGCCAGCATCATCGTCGAACCCGCGAAGGTGCTGTTCCTCAACAACGCGATCAACCACGGAGTCTTCACGCCCCTAGGTGCCGAACAGGCAGTTGAGACCGGGAAGAGCATCTTCTTCCTCATCGAGGCCAACCCCGGCCCCGGTGCGGGTCTGCTGCTCGCGATCATGGTCTTCGGTGTCGGCGTGGCCCGCGCGACGGCCCCGGGCGCGTTCATCATCCACTTCTTCGGCGGAATCCACGAGATCTACTTCCCGTACGTGCTCGCCAAGCCGATTCTCATCCTCGCGATGATCGCCGGCGGAGCGACGGGTGTACTGACGAACGTGATCTTCGGGTCGGGGCTGCGTGCTCCGGCATCCCCGGGGTCGATCTTTGCGGTTCTGTTCCAGACCGCGCCGGACAGCTACCTCGGCGTGATCCTGTCGGTGATCTTGTCGGCGACCGTGACCTTCTTGGTCGCCGCTGTGATCCTTCGGGCGAGCCGTAAGCGCGACCTCGAGGCGGACGACGCGTCGCTGGTTGCGGCTATCGCGCAGACCGAGGCAAACAAGGGCAAGTCGAGCTCGGTGCTGTCGGGCCTCGCAGCCGCGGCCGCGGCGGGAACGATCTCGACCATCGTGTTCGCGTGCGACGCGGGCATGGGCTCGAGCGCGATGGGCGCCACGGTGCTGCGCAAGAAGCTGAAGGATGCCGGTGTCACCGGGGTGACGGTCACCAACAGGGCGATCGCCAACCTCGACGGCACGGCCGATCTGGTGATCACCCAGCAGCAGCTCACCGATCGTGCCAAGAAGCACGAGCCGAATGCGGTGCACGTCTCGGTGGACAACTTCATGAACAGTCCGGCTTACGACGAGGTCGTTGCGACCGTCGCCGCAAGCCAGAAGGTCAAGAAGTAGCCATCACGCACTAAATTGCAACAGCGCAGGCTGAGTGCGGGGCGGTGGAACCTCTCCCGCCCCGCACTCTCCCGCATCCTTCGGGAAGGACCCCATGACAGACGTGCTCAGCCTCGACCGCATCACACTCTCGGGCGACGCTCGCACCCGCGACGACGCCATCCGCGAAGTGGGCGCGCTGCTCGTCGATTCCGGCAGCGTCACGCAGGGGTACGCGGACGCCATGTTCGACCGCGAAGCCGCAGTGTCGACCTACATGGGCAACCTCCTCGCGATCCCGCACGGGACGAACGAAGCGAAGGACGGCATCCTCAGTTCGGCGCTCGCGATCATTCGCTACGACGAGCCGCTCGACTGGGACGGCAACCCGGTGCGGTTCGTCATCGGAATCGCCGGCAAAGGTGATGACCACCTGGGCATCCTCTCGGGGATCGCGATCGCGTTCAGCGACGAAGCTACGGTCGAGAAGCTCGCAGCGGCCGCGACGCCGCAGGAGCTGGCCGACCTCATCGATCTCGACTCATGATCGCCGTCCACTTCGGTGCCGGAAACATCGGCCGCGGCTTCATCGGCCTGCTGCTGCATGAGGCCGGCTACGAGGTGGTTTTCGCCGACGTGAATGCCGCGCTCATCGGCGAGCTTCAGGTCACTCCGTCGTACCGGGTGATCGAGGCGGGGGCCGGCGGGGTCGAAAAGACCGTCAGCGGATACCGGGCGATCGACTCGAACGCCGACCCGGAGGGGCTGGTTGCCGCGATCGCCGCTGCGGATGTCGTCACCACCGCCGTCGGCCCCAATGTGCTGCGGTTCGTCGCCCCGGCGATCGCCGCCGGCATCCTCGCTCGCCCGATCTCGGCTGGCCCGCTCGCCGTGATGGCGTGCGAGAACGCACTCGGCGCCACCGAGTTGCTGCGCGCAGAGGTGCTGAAGCACGCGGACGCGGCGGAGGTGGGCGTACGTGCGGTCTTCGCGAACACCGCCGTCGACCGGATCGTGCCCGAGCAGTCCACTGCCGGGTTGGACGTGCTCGTGGAGCCGTACTGCGAGTGGGCGGTGGAGTCTTCAGCGTTCGGGTCGGCCGTGCCGCCGATCCCGGGCGCCCACTTTGTGCCCGACCTCGCGCCCTATATCGAGCGCAAACTCTTCACCGTCAACACCGGCCACGCGACGACCGCCTACTACGGGCGCCTCGCGGGCCACGCGACGATCGCCGCCGCCCTCGGGGATGCCGCGGTGCGCTCGGCGGTGGAAGCCGTGCTCGGCGAGACCACCGCGTTCCTTGTCGCGAAACACGACTTCCCGGCGGCCGAGCAGCAGGAGTACCTCGACAAGACGCTCGAGCGGTTCTCGAACCCCGCGATCGATGACTCCGTGGAACGGGTCGGGCGGCAGCCCATCCGCAAGCTCTCCCGCTACGAGCGTTTCGTGGGGCCCGCATCCGAAATCGCTGAGGCCGGGGGTGCGGCGTCGGCGCTCCTAGGTGCGATGGCGGCGGCTTTGCGTTTCGACGCCCCCGGCGACGAGGAGGCCGTGAAACTGCAGGGGATGCTGCGCGACGGCATCGACATCGTGCACGACGTGATGGGCCTCACCCCCGCCGACTCTCTCTACGCCGGCGCTATCACCACCGTGGAGTCCGTGCGCGCGTCGCTGTGATCCGCAACCGAGACTGGCTGGCGCGACAGGGGTGGATGGCGTAAGGTAGACCCTTGGTGCCTTGTGGCAGCTTCGGCATGCCCGTGCACCAATCCACCCCGCAGATCAGCAAAGCACTAGTAGAGGTATGGCGAAAAAAGACGGCGTCATCGAGCTTGAGGGCTCGGTGCTGGAAGCTCTTCCGAACGCGATGTTCCGGGTAGAGCTGACGAACGGGCACAAAGTGCTCGCTCACATTTCCGGCAAGATGCGCCAGAACTACATCCGGATCCTTCCGGAAGACCGCGTGGTCGTCGAGCTCAGCCCGTACGACCTCACCCGCGGCCGCATCGTCTACCGCTACAAGTAGTTCGACAGGAACTGCAGCAGCGCTGAGAAGTAACGAACCCCAGGCGGATGCCGGGGGAACGATGACAGCGAGAGAAGAAGCATCATGAAGGTCAACCCCAGCGTCAAGCCGATCTGCGATCACTGCAAGGTGATCCGCCGCAACGGCCGCGTCATGGTCATCTGCAAGTCGAACCCGCGTCACAAACAGCGCCAGGGCTGAAGCCCTGGCGCTAGGAAAGTCCTTTCGGACTTTCCGGCTTGTGACGGCCGCGGGCGTCCCGCCCGCGGCTCACGCAGGCGCAGCCCACAACTCAATAAACCTCAAGCGTCACCAAGATCCCGCAGCTGCGGGGGACACCTCGGGTCGGAGGCCCGGGCACCGGAGACGCACAGACCTCCGAAAACTCTCAGGAGTAACGCATGGCACGTCTTGCCGGCGTCGACATCCCGCGCGACAAGCGCGTGGAAGTGGCGCTCACCTACATCTACGGGGTTGGCCGCACTCGCGCGCTGTTCACCCTCAAGGAGACCGGAATCTCCGGTGACATCCGCGTCAAGGATCTGACCGACGACCAGCTCGTCGCTCTCCGCGACTTCATCGAAGGCACCTACAAGGTGGAGGGTGACCTGCGCCGTGAGGTGCAGGCCGACATCCGCCGCAAGGTCGAGATCGGCTCCTACGAGGGCATCCGCCACCGTCGCGGCCTCCCGGTGCGCGGTCAGCGCACCAAGACCAACGCGCGCACCCGCAAGGGCCCGAAGCGCACCGTCGCCGGT
>CAZCEE010000060.1:0-10630 GCA_964497165.1 uncultured Schumannella sp.
GAGCGGCGAGGGTGTCGGTCTTCTCGGGCGAGCGGTTGAAGATCGCGACGGTGTTGCCTTCGCGGCTGGCGAGGTTGCGGGCGAGGTTGGAGCCCATGACGGCGAGGCCGACGACTCCGATGTTGGCGGTGGCAGCAGACGGGGAATTCACCGGATCAGGCTACCGTTGGCGGGATGTCCTTCCGTCGCCCCCTAGTGGTCGTGGGCGTCTCGGGCACGGGTAAGTCCACGATCGGACGCGGCCTCGCCGAGACGCTCGGCGTTCCGTTCGTTGAAGGAGACGACCTTCATCCGGAGGCCAACGTCGCCAAGATGGCGGCCGGCATCCCGCTCACCGACGCCGACCGTGCCCCGTGGCTCGACCGGATCGCCGCCGAGCTCGATCGGCCGGTCGTCGTCACCTGCTCGGCACTCAAGCGCGCCTACCGCGATCGGCTCCGCGTCGCGGCGCCCGACCTGGTGCTCGTCTACCTGCACGGGACGCCCGAGCTGTTGGCCTCGCGGATGACGCAGCGCGCCGGTCACTTCATGCCGTCGTCGCTGCTCGACTCGCAGCTCGCGACGCTCGAAGAGCCCGCCGCCGATGAGGATGCGATTCCAGTGGATGTCAGGCTCCGACCCGACGAGATCGTCGAGTTGGTCGCCGATCACCTCCGGCTGCGCGACTGAGCGCCGGTAGGCTGACGCCGTGGTGCGACCATTCCTCAGCCTTCTCGTGGCAACCGTCGGCACGGTGGTGGGATTCGCCCTGAGCTGGGTCGGCGCCACGGACCACGCGGCCCTCGTCGCCCGGTTCGAACCCGACCCGGTCGGCCTTGCGCTGGGGCTCGTCGGCGCGGTCGTCCTGGGCCTTGCCGGGCTTTCGGTGGCCATCCACTGGGTCGGCGCGCTCGTCGTCGGCGCCATCCATGCGCTGCTCGGTCTGCTCGCCCTCGTGGTGCCGTTCGGAAATCCGTTCGCCGGCGGGATCTTCAGCCCGGTCTTCCAGATCACCCGGATGCTGTCGAAGGTCGACCCGGCACTCGGCGACGGCGCCACGATGTTCTACTTCTCGGGCACCGCGCTCGTCGTCGGCGCGTTCCTCGTCGGAGCCGCGCTCGGCATCCGGTCTCGTCAGCTCGCCGGACCGTCGACCCCGAAAGCCGTCGCGGTGTCGTCGTCGCTCAGCGCCGTGACGTTGCTCGGCGCCTCGGCGCTGTTGCTGATCGCAGGGGGAACGTTCGTTCAACAGATCTTCCAACTGTTGCGCTACGACGCCGTCTCAGCCGCGATTGTCGTCGTCGCGGGAGTGCTCGCCGGTCTCGCCGGATTGCTGCTGCGTTGGTCGTCGATCGGCGTCATCCTGCCCGCGACGATCGTCCTCGTCACGGGGATCGTGCTCTTCGCCGCCCTGCTGCCGCTGCCGTCGTCGTTTCCGGGGCGTCTGCCCGCGGCCTACGGTCTCCTGATGGTCGCCGGCGTGACCTTCCTCGCCGCGGCGATCGGCGGCGTCGTGCGCGGGCGAACCGAGGTTCCCGTCGACTCGGGTGACCGGTAGCACCCGGTGCCCTGTAACATGGGCAACTGAACTTCGGCGAGGGCTCTGACTTAACGGGGCCGTGATCGACGCGGTGGGCGGGCCTCACGTCTTCCTCGCGCTTTCGTGCGTTCGAGTTGAATCCCACAAAGTGGGGCTGACGCCCCGGAATCCAGGAGTACAGCCGTGGCTGAGAACAAGAAGTCTGCGCAGGACAACAAGGCAGCATCCGACAACAAGCTGGTCGTCGAGGTGCGCACCGAATTCGGCAAGGGCTTCGCCCGCCGTCTGCGCGCCGCGGGCAAGATCCCCGCAGTGATCTACGGCCACGGCACGGAGCCGCAGCACGTCGCCCTGCCGGGCCACGAGACCGCCCTCATCATCCGCAAGGCGAACCAGGTGCTCGACCTGCAGATCGCGGGCAAGAGCCAGCTCGCGCTCGTGAAGGACGTTCAGAAGGACCCGGTGCACCAGGTCATCGAGCACCTCGACCTCATCGTCGTGCGGGCGGGCGAGAAGGTCACGGTCGACGTCCCGGTGCACCTCGAGGGCGAGGCGGCTCCCGAGACCAGCGTCAACCAGGACTCGAACACGATCTCGCTCGAGGTCGAGGCGACGCACATCCCGGAGAGCGTCACGGTCAGCATCGAGGGCCTCCGCGAGGGCGCGCAGATTCTCGCGAAGGACGTCAAGCTCCCCGCGGGCGCGACGCTCGTCACCGACCCCGAGGTGCTCATCGTCGGTATCACCGGCGAGACCCAGGTCGACCTCGGCGAGACCGAAGAGGTCGCCGCCGAAGGCGAGGCCGCTGAGGGCGAAGCCGGCGAGTCCGCTGAGGGCGACGCCCCGGCCGCCGACGCCGCGGAGTAGCGCCACCAGGTATGGCCGACGATCGCTGGCTCGTGGTCGGGCTCGGGAATCCCGGGCCCGGCTACGCCGGCCATCGTCACAATGTCGGCCAGATGGTCGTGGCCGAGCTGGCCTCGAGGCTCGGAGCGACCTTCAAGGCACACAAGGCAGGCGCGACCGTTGGTGAGACCCGGGTGCGCCCGGGCGGCGACCGGATCGCACTCGCCGTGCCGTCGACCTTCATGAACGTGTCGGGTCGGCCGGTCGCGGGGCTGCTCAAGTTCTATTCGCTCGACGCCTCGAAGCTGATCGTCATCCACGACGAACTCGACCTGCCGTTCGACACGGTGCGGTTGAAAACCGGGGGTGGCCCCGGCGGCCACAACGGTGTTCGCGACATCATCGCCGTCGCCGGACCCGACTTCGTGCGCGTGCGGGTCGGCATCGGGCGTCCGCCGGGGCGGCAGGATCCCGCCGACTACGTACTGTCGCCGTTCGCGAAATCCGAGCGGGATCTGTTGCCGAGCCTGATTTCGGATGCCGCCGACGCGACCGAGCATGTCCTCACCGACGGTCTGCATGCGGCCCAGCAGCGCTGGCACACCCACACGGGGGACAAGGGGTAGACAGATCGGTCTGTCCCTTGTTCTGGAACTGGTGGCGACTTGTCCCCCGGTGTTTGACTTCACCCACAAAACACGGTCACGCGACTCGGGGGGGCTCGCGTGGTTGGGACCTCACGCTTCCCCTTGACCTTCAATGAGGTAGTTCAAATGGGTACCACCACCAACAAGGGAAACAAGAAGCGTCTTCTCGCCGCCGGCATCGTCACCGTCATCCTTCTGGGTGGCGCCGGGGCTGCCTACGCGTACTGGACCAACACCGGTTCCGGCACTGGTTCCGCGAGCACGGGAACGAACGTGCCCGTCACCATCAACCAAACCGGCACTCTCACCGCTCTCGCGCCGGGCGTCGCGGCCCAGACGCTGAGCGGCACCTTCACCAACACCAACAGCGGGCCGGTCTACGTCGCCTCTGTCACCGTGAGCATCGCCAGCATCAGCGGAGGTGGCATCACCTGTGAAGCCACCGACTACACCCTCGCGAACACGACGATGACGGTCAACGCACAGGTCCCCGCCGGGACTGGCGTGGGCTCGTGGTCGGGCGCGACGATCGTGTTCAACGACAAGGCCGGCGAGAACCAGGACGACTGCAAGACCGCAACCGTCAACCTGGCCTACACGTCCAACTGATCGACGCACGCTGAAGCGGTGGGGTGGCTGTCGCCCCCACCGCTGACGCGCGTATGAACGTCGCACCGGATCCGACGGGCGAACGGAGGCAGCATGGTCACCCCCCGAAGCGGATGGCTGATCGCCATCGCAATGCTGCTCGGCGGCGTCGCTGTGGGCGCAGTGCTGACCTGGGTGGTCCTGCCCGGTTCGTTCTCCTTCGGTGGGAACGGTGAAGCTGTCGTCGAGCAACCGCCGGCCTCGTTCTCGATCAGCGAAGATCTCGCCGAGCCGTTCTTCCCCGGCGGATCTGCGCCCCTCGACCTCAACATTTCGAATCTGCTCGACTCCGATCTCGTGGTCTCGGAGCTGCTCGTCGAGGTCGCCGCTGTCGACGCGCCGAACGCGACGGCTCTGCTGCAGTGCGGCGTCGACGACTTCGCGGTCGAACAACTGTCGGGGAATGACGACCTCGTCGTCGGCGCCGGAGCGACGATGTCGCTTGCCGATCTCGGTGTGTCGAGCGATAACTGGCCGCAGGTGCTGATGCTCGACACGACGAGCAACCAGGACGGCTGCAAGGGCGCCTCGTTCTCTCTGGCCTACTCCGCGGTGGGGAGGATCGTCGAATGAACCGCCGTCGCCGTCTCGCGCTCCTCGGTGCATCCGCCGTGTTCGCGCTCGTCGTGCTGCCCGTCGGCGGCATCGCCCTCGCCTACTGGGGCGGCACGGGCGGCGGAACCGGCACCAGCGAGACCGGCGACGTCGTGCCGGTGTCGCTCAGCGTCGGCACACCACCGGCAAACCTCCGCCCCGGCGCCACCGCCCACGTCGTCCTCACGGCGACCAACTCCAACGGGTCCCCGGTGCGGATCGACTCGCTCAGCCTCGACACGGCCAGCGGCACGGGCGGCTTCGCCGTCGACGCCGGGCACAGTGGCTGTAGTGTCGCCGCCTTGAGCTTCACGACGCAGACCAACGGCGGCGGCGGGTGGACGATCCCGGCCCGCGTGGGTCTGGTCAACGGCACGCTGGACATCACCCTGAACAACGCCGTCGGGATGTCGACATCCGCCGCAAACGCCTGTCAGGGCGCCACCTTCACGGTCTATCTGGTGGCCGGATGACGACGTCAGCGGTCTCGACCCTCCCGAACCGGCACGGTTTCGCGCCCGTTCGGTGGCGACGCGCGTTCCTGGTCGGGTTCGCCGCGTTCGCGCTCGTGCTCGTCGGTGGCGCCGCGTGGTCGTACTGGCTCGCGGCTGTCACTGCGGGGAGTGCCGGCTCGGCCCTCGCGACCTCGGTGAACGCGGGAGCGACGCCGACCGCGAACGCGAGTGGCGCCGACGTGACTGTCAGCTGGACGGCGTCGACCCTGGCCAACGGGATGGCGGTGACCGGGTACGAGATCCGACGCTACAACTCGTCGACCCTGGCCCAGCAGACGATCCTCAGTGCCTGCACGGGGGTGGTGACCGAGACCAGCTGTGTCGAGGGCTCGGTTCCGGCGGGAACGTGGCAATACACGGTCACCCCGGTGTTCTCCACCAACTGGCGGGGCACCGAGAGCGCCATGAGCTCGGTGGTCACTGTCGACGTGACCCCGCCGGTCAACGCCCTCTCGCTCAGCAGCGTCAGCGGTGGAGCGGCTCTGGTCGGCACCACCGTCTACTACGGGGGCGCGAGCGCGGGTTCGTTCGCCGTCACCAACACCCTGACCGATGCCGGCACCGGCCCGGCCTCGAGCCAGACGGGCGCGCTCGGCGGCACAACGACCGGATGGACGCACACCCCATCGACCGTCTCCACTCCGGCTGGCGGGCCTTACGTCTCCAACCCGTTCTCGTGGATCGCCGCCACGACCAGCTCGCCGACCGAGGCGGTCACCGGGCGCGACGTGATTGGCAACTCGGCCGTTACCAACTTGACCTTCACTAACGACTCGACGGCGCCGCCGCTCGGCACCCTCAGCTACCTCAATGGCTACCAGCCCGGCCGATCGGTGTCGGTGGCCTTCACGACCGGCACGGATGCCGGCGCCGGCGTGGCCACCCGACAGTTGCAGCGTGCCCAGACCTCGCTCAGCGGCGGCACGTGCGGCAGCACCTACTCCTCGTTCATCAACATCGGGTCGACAGCGCCCACCTCGCCTTACGTCGACACCGCCGTCGTCAACTCGGTCTGCTACATCTACCGCTACGTCGTGACGGATGCGGTCGGCAATCAGTCCATCACCACGAGTGTCAACGTCGCGAAGGTCGACTACGCCGGAGCGGTGACCGAAACGACGGGGCAGATCAACCGGTACCGGCTCGGCGATGCGAGCACAGCCGGCGCGATGGATGACAAGGGCCTCAACGACAACAACGGCACCTTCTTCAACAACCCGACAGGCGGAGTGGTCGGCGCACTGCCCAACGATCCCGACACCTCCGTGCAGTTCGACGGGATCAACGACTACGCGTTGGCCGCCCGGCAGATCGCGGGCGACTTCTCGATCGAGCTCTGGGTGAAGTCCTCGCAGAACTTCGTCGGCGAGGTCTACGGGCAGACCCCGTGCACCCAGTGGTGGCACGGCGCGGGCCTCGTCGACGCCGACCTCGCCGGCGGGGCGCAGGACTTCGGGGTTTCGATGTGCGCGGGCAAGATCGTCGCGGGCGTCGGCATCCCCGAGATCAGCGTGACCTCGCCCGGCACCTACAACGACAACCAGTGGCATCACGTCGTCTTCACCCGCACACAGTCGACCGGAGCGCTCGCCCTCTACGTCGACGGTGCCCTCGCCGGCACCGCGACCGGCAACACGGGCCTCCTCAACGCGCAGGCGAATCTCAACTTCGGCCGATTGGGTTTCGCAGCGAACTACTTCGCCGGAACCCTCGACGAGGTCGCGGTGTACACGAGCGTGCTCTCCCCGACGACCGTCACGAATCACTACGAGCTGGGTTCCTCCGCCGCCTCCGACACGACGGGCCCGACGGGCGGATCGGTCGACGCGAGTGGACTGGTCGGCACGGGGTCGCGTTACTCGACCTCGCCGAATCTCAGCATCGTGCTCAGCGCGGGAACCGACCCGAGCGGTCTGCTGACGACGGGCCGGACGCTGACCCGCGCGACGGCGACACTGACCACGGGAACCTGCGGCACTTTCGGCAGCTACACCCTGGTGACCGGCGGCACCGACCCGACGTCGCCGAAGGCCGACACGGTCACGGACGGCGCCTGCTACCGGTACCAGTACACGGTCTCCGACACGTTGGGCAACACGACGACCTACACGAGCGGTGACATCAAGGTCGATTCCACCGCGCCGTCGACCCCCACCCTCGCGATCTCGTCGCCGGTGAACTCCTATTGGAGCGGTTCAGGCTCGACGGTCTACTACAACTCCGGGGCGGCATCGGGCTCCTTCGTCGTCACCGGCTCCTCGACCGACGCCCAGTCGGGCATCGTCAGCTACGCGTACCAGGCGGCCGGCACCAACTGGACGTCGACGCCGGGAGCCCTCGGCGTGAACACCTACTCCTGGAGCGGCGCCCCGGCAGCCCCGGGATCGCGCACCGTGTCGGCGACGAACAACGCGGGTGCCGCATCCGCGACGTCGTCGCTGACTTTCGTCGCCGACAACACTGCGCCGAGCGCGGGCACCGTCACCTACCTCAGCGGCATCTACTCCGGTACGAGCATCTCGGTCTCGTTCACGACGGGCACGGATGCCGGATCGGGTCTCGGCACCCGCTTGCTCCAGCGGGCGACCGCTTCCGTGACGGCCGCGAACACCTGTGGCACCTTCGGCTCCTTCGCGACGGTGAGCGGTGGCACCAACCCGACCTCGCCGTTCGTCGACACCGTGGCTGCGACGGGGGCGTGCTACATGTACCGGTACGTCGTCGCCGACAACGTCGGCAACCAGCACATCGCCACGAGCGCGAACGTCGCCCGTTCGCCCGGCGTGGTCCTCTCCTTCGACGAGGGCTCCGGCACGAGCGCGGCGGACACGTCGGGCAACCTCAACACGGCGACGCTGCAAGGTGCGGCGGGGTGGACGCTCGGCAAGACCGGGCACTCCAACGCCCTCAACCTGACGGGTGGCACCAGCTTCGCGACCACCCAGTTCCGGGTGGCGGAGACGAGCGAGAGTCACACGATGACGGCGTGGGTGCGGCTGAGCAGCCTCACGGGATTCCAGACGTTCGCGTCCATCGACGGCACAGCCATCAGCCCGTTCTATCTGCAGGCTCAGAACGGCGTGTTCTACTTCTCGCAACGCACCAGTGACTCGACGGCTGCGGGGCTGGTCTCGGTGGCCGGCTCCACCGCGGTCGTGGGCACTTGGTACCACGTGGCCGGCGTCTACGACAAGCAGGCGGGCACGATCCAGCTGTACGTCAACGGTGTCTCCCAAGGGACGGCCGTCGCCGGCACGTCCTGGAGCGCGCTCGGGTCCACTGTGATCGGTGCGGCGAAGTGGAACGGCGCTCGTGTCGACTACGTGAGCGGGTCGATCGACGATGCGCACTTCTACGGACGGGTGCTGACCGGCGCCGAGATCGCGGCACTCGCGGCGGAGTGACCACCACCCGCCTAAGCTCGAACGAGTGGGTCTGCATGCGGTGATTCCAGGGTTGGCGCATGCCCGCGCGCTCGAAACCGCGCTGAAGCTAAGCAAGAAGGATGCCGACTTCTCGCTCGTCGAGGGTCTTCGGGTACCGGTCATCGCCGCCCTGCTCGAGGCCCGCGGGCCGGCGCAGGCCGTGCTCGCCGTCACCGCGACGAGCCGCGAGGCGGAGGCTGTCACCGGGTCGCTGAACGCGTACCTGCCCGACGCGACCGTGCTCGACTTTCCGGCATGGGAGACCCTGCCGCACGAACGGCTGAGCCCGAGCGCCGAAACGGTCGGCCGCCGGTTGCGCACTCTGCGCGAGCTCGCCCGCTGGAACGCCGAACGGCCCGGCCATCTCGTCGTCGTGGCGAGCGTGCGCGCCGCGCTGCAGCCCGTCGTGCCGGGGTTGGCCGACGCCGAATCGCTCGAGCTGACCCGGGGGAAGCGCGGCTACGATCTCGCCGCTATCGCCCTCAAGCTCGCCGAGCTCGCGTACGCCCGGGTCGACCTCGTCACGCGACGCGGCGAATTCGCGGTGCGCGGCGGCATCCTCGACGTCTTCCCGCCGGATGCCGAACACCCGGTGCGCGCCGACTTCTTCGGCGACGAGATCGAGCAGTTGCGCTTCTTCTCGGTCGCCGACCAGCGCTCGCTGCCCGACGATCTCGACCGCGTCGACCTGCTGCCGAGCCGCGAACTGCTGCTCACCGCGGCCGTACGGCAGCGCGCCCGCGAGATGGAACGCGAGTTCCCGAGCCTCGAGGGGATGCTCGCCAAGATCGCCGAAGGCATCCCGGTCGAGGGAATGGAGTCTCTCGCCCCCGCGCTCGTCGGCGATCTCGTGCCTGTCACCGACCTGCTGCCCGAGGATGCCGCGGTCGCGATCCTGAGTCCGGAGCGGGTCGCGACCCGCGCGCTGAGCCTCGCCGAGACGAACCGCGAGTTCCTCGACGCGGCGTGGAGCGCCGCGACGGCCGGGGCGAAGGCGCCGATCAGTCTCGACCGGGGCGACTTTCTCACCGTCTCGCAGCTGCGGAAGGCCGCGAGCCCGCGCACCTGGTGGACGTTCAGCCCGTTCGACTCCGACGCCGACGAGGTCGTGCGCATCCCCGGCACCGTCATCCCGAGTTTCGCCGGACAGGTCGAGGGTGCCGTCGAGTACGTCGCGGGGCTTGTGCGCGACGGCTGGAATGTCACGGTGACCGCGGCCGGAACCGGAATGGTCGAACGCGCGCGCGACGTGCTGGCCGAAGCCGGCGTCGTCCCCACGCTCGAGCAGGCGGCGATCGAGGCGGGCTTCGCGCTGCCCGACGAGAAGGTCGCGGTGCTCTCCGAGGCCGAGTTCTACGGTCGGGCGGCGTCGGTCGACGCGCGCGGCTCTCGACGCCTCGCGAGCCGCCGCAAGAACGTCGTCGATCCGCTGCAACTGAAGCCCGGCGACTACGTCGTTCACGAGACCCACGGCATCGGCCGCTTCGTCGAGCTCATCCAGCGCGAGGTGGCATCAGGGGAGCGCACCGCTCGTGGCCCGCTCGGCACGCAACACGCCCGAGTCGTGCGCGAGTACCTCGTGCTCGAGTACGCGGCGAGCAAACGCGGCGGAGCTCCCGACCGGCTGAGTGTGCCGACCGACCAGCTCGACCTGCTCTCCCGTTACGTCGGCGGGGAAGCACCGGCGCTGTCGAAGATGGGCGGTTCCGATTGGGCGGCCGCAAAGGGCAAGGCCCGCAAGGCGGTGCGCGACATCGCCGTCGAACTGGTGAAGCTCTACTCCGCACGGATGGCGAGCGTCGGCCACGCGTTCCCGCCCGACACCCCGTGGCAACGCGAACTCGAGGAAGCGTTCGCGTTCGCCGAGACACCCGACCAGTTGTCGACGATCGACGACGTGAAAGCCGACATGGAGCGACCGATCCCGATGGACCGCCTCGTTTCGGGCGACGTCGGCTACGGCAAGACCGAGATCGCCGTGCGCGCCGCATTCAAGGCGGTGCAAGACGGCAAGCAGGTCGCGATGCTCGTGCCGACGACGCTGCTCGTCCGGCAGCACATCGAAACCTTCGCCGAGCGATTCGCCGGGTTCCCCGTGCACCTGCGGGCGCTCAGCCGGTTCCAGACCGACAAGGAGTCGAAGGAGACGATCGAGGGTCTCGCCGACGGCTCAGTGGATGTCGTCATCGGCACCCACCGCTTGCTCTCCGACGGCATCCGCTTCAAGGATCTCGGGCTCGTCGTCATCGACGAAGAGCAGCGCTTCGGCGTCGAACACAAAGAGGCGCTGAAGAAGCTGAAGACCAACGTCGACATCCTGGCGATGTCGGCGACGCCCATCCCGCGCACCCTCGAGATGGCGGTCACCGGCATCCGCGAGATGTCGACCCTCGCGACGCCGCCGGAAGACCGGCATCCGATCCTCACCTTCGAGCT
>CAZCEE010000061.1:0-10567 GCA_964497165.1 uncultured Schumannella sp.
GAAGTGGGCCAAGCCCGGGTATCTGGCGCGCGCGGTGCTCGACGCCCCTGGCGTGCAGGCGGTGGGTTTCGAGCTCGGTTTGCTCGAGGTCATCAAGACGACCGAAGAAGAGGATGTCGTCGGCCACCTCGGCCCCGATCTGCTCGGGCCCGACTGGGATGCCGTCGAAGCGGTGCGCAGGTTGGCCGAGCATCCCGAGGTGCCGGTCTACGTCGCCCTGCTCGACCAACGGAATCTCGCCGGCGTTGGCAACGTCTACGCGAACGAGATCTGCTTCCTGCGCGGGGTGCTGCCGACGCGGCCCGTCGGTGAGACGCCCGACCTCATCGCCGTGGTCGACCTGGCCGAACGGATGCTTCAGGTCAACAAGGATCGCTGGACCCGCTCAACGACCGGCGACCTGCGACCGGGGCAGAACTCTTGGGTCTACGGCCGGATGGGCCGCCCGTGTCGGCGCTGCGGCACGCGGCTGCTCGGCGGAGAGCTGGGAGGCGTCGAGGGTCAGGAGCGCGTCGTCACCTGGTGCCCGCGCTGCCAGACCTGACTGCCCCGCGGGTCGAGTGCCGCCGCAGGCGGTGTGTATCGAGACCCCGACTCAGCGCGAGTCGAGCACAACGCGCGCCAGCTCGATCGCCCTGTCGCGTTCGTCGGCGACGGCTTCGTCGTTCACGGTGATCTGGAACCAGTCGTCGCCGATGCGCACCGAGGCGAAGCAGTGCACGTCGCCGTTGCACCCGGCGTAGGCAGCATCGCCCAGGTCGCCGACCTCTTCTCGGTCGACGCGCGCGTTGGGTTCGGCGGCCCAGAACTCATCCCACGCGGCCGCTCCTCCGGGCAGGTAGCCGAGGCTCGCGGTCAGGGCGCTCGCCGATCCGAGGTCGTTGCGCCACGAGCAGAAGGTGCCGCCGACGACGAGGAATCCGGCGTGGTAGATGACGGGTTGCACGGGCGTCTCGAGCTCGACGCGGGCGACCGCGCCACCGAGGGTCGAGGAGACGAGGTCGGTCGGGGCGAGTTCGTCGCAGGTCGCGACCGCCGGCCCGCGAGCCGGGAGGTCGAGATCGGATGCCGTGGCGAGCGCCGCGAGAGCGGCCTCGATGACGGGGGCGGCGGCATCTGTCATCGTGAGACCGCCGAGGACGGCGCTCAGCCAGCGGTCGCCGGCCAGTACGTCGACGCGACAATACGTGTAACCGCCGCTCTCGGAGCAGGTGTGCCACGACGCGTCGCCGTAGGCGTCGGCGAGCGGCTGGAAGATCGCGACCGCGGCCGACTGAGCGGCCCAGGCATCCGCCGCCGCAGGCAACACAGACATCGTGACGTAGCGCTCGGGGCCGTCGCCGCCGCCGTCGCTCCACTCGCAGCGCAGCGCTCCGGCTTGCGCGAGTCCGATCTGCGAGAGCTCGTAGTAGTCGCCAGCGCCGTCGAAACTCAGCGGAATCGGCGCGATCCCGGGGGCGAAAGCCTCGCTCAGCACGTCGAGGTCGAGCAGCCCCGCGCAGTCGAGGTCGATCGCCGGGCCTGCCTCCGTCGCCGGGTCGCCCCCGATGCCGCCGCCCGGGGTGGAGCCCGAGCATCCGGCAAGTGCGATGAGCGCCGCGGCCGTCGCCGCCCCGATCGCGAAATCCTTCAGTGTCGTCATGGTCCCCACGCTCCTGATCAAGGTCGAGTCGCGCGAAGCACGATGACCGAGTTGTAGACATCGGGCAGTGCGATCCGCGCGCCATCCGGTCCATAAAGCGCGGCGATCGGGATGCCCACCTCGACGACCGTGACCTCCTCGTCGGGGTACGCGGGTGTGCAGTCGCCGTCGTTCCAGCGCTCCGTGTCGGTGAAGCGGATCGCGAATCGCACGAACACGGTCGAGTGCAGCCCCACCTCGCCGGCGCCAGTGCTCTGGATAAGGCCGCCGAGGGTACAGCGTTCGCCGATCTCGGCCATCGCGTTCATGTCGTGGTGCTCGACCGCGAGATCGAGCACTCCGACGTAGGAGAATCCGACGCTCTGGGCGCCGATCTGATAGCTGACCTCGGCGAGGAGGGTGGGCGCCTGGATCGTCGTGCCCGCGGCCCAGAAGTGGGGCCGGTCGTGCACGTTCCAGACCACGCGAACGCCGGCATCGTCGACGAGTTCGATCTCGCCGTAATACTGGCCGCCCAGGCAGACGTAGGGGATGTTGATCAGCGTCGAGCTTTCCGCTCGGCCACTCGCCTCCAGCACGGCGTCGGTCGAGCATCCCTGCGCGGCGACACCGCGAACCCCCGAGGTGAGCCGCACGACGTAGTCGACGGGCCGGTCGACGACCAGCTGGAAGCGCCCGTTCACCCAGTCCAACGGAGCGATGTCACCGTAGCCGGGCGGGAAGGTCGGCTCGGTGAACTCCCACTGCTGGTCGAGGTCGAACTGCGGCTCGTCGGGTCGCACGTAGTCGGGTGAGACGTCGCTCACGGCGGTCACGTTCCACTCGGCGAGGCCGTTCGTCGCACCCTGCTCCCAACCCATGACGAGGGTGAGAGCCGAATTGTCGCTCCAGACGCGGAACGTCTGCGGCGCGGGGGCCGTGCAGACGCCGCGGCATCCCCCGTCGGCGGAGGGCAACAGGGCCCGCTGCGGCTCACCGGCGACGTCGCCGCGGTACTCGGTCCAGGTGACGACGAGGTCGCCGCGGAAGCCCGCATCCCACAGCCGATCGCCGTCCTCCGTCGCCCCGCCGGTTCGCAGGCCGTACGAACCCCGGCACAACCCGGCGGGGAGGTCGGTGTCGAGGCCACGCCACGAGAAAAGCGTGCCGCACGAGCTCCCCTCGACGCTCGAAACCTGGAACCCGATCCGGGTGATCGCATCGTCGTTCGAGTCCACACTCGTGAGTGTGAGCGTCGGCGCGAGCCGGTCGGGGCTCTGCAGGATCGCGGATGATTCGTGCAACGGCTGCTCGCGCACCCAACTGGGCGCGGTGCCGGCGGCGTACCACCGCGCGCAGACCAGTGCGGTGCTGCCTTCCGGGATCGCGTAGGTGAGCACGCGCTTGAACCGGAAGTTGAGTGGAGCGTTGACGGCGTTGACCTCGTCGTCGCTCACGGGGACATCGGTTTCGGTCAGCGTCAGCTCGCCCCCACCGCCAGCCGGAAGGTCGGAGCACGTCGGCACCGAGCCTGCATCGCCGACGTGCACGCGAACGTCGACCGACTGGTTCTCGGGGTGAAGCGCCGAAACGAACACGAGGTTCTCGCCGATCGTCACGATCTGCGCGCCGGGGTGCACCGGGGCGCCAGCCGTATGGAACCTGACGGTGCGCGGTGGCGCAAATCTGCCGGAGTCGTCGACGCTGGCGACGACCGCGGTGTAGGCAGTGTCGACCTCGAGGCCGTCGAGTGTCAGGCACGTGCGCGAGAGTGGCAGATCGTTGGTGGTCTCGGCGGTCTCAAGCGCGGCGAGGTACTCGGCGCGCTGGTCGTCGGGCGTCGAGACGGCGTCGAGACGAGCCACCTCACCGGGTTGCTCAGTCGGCCAGTATTCGATCGAGAACGTCGCCGGCGCCGAGCCGAGGATGCCGAACGGCACGCTCGAGTCAGTCGCGGTGGGCCCATCGCACCACAGCATCCCGATGGGGTTGCCGCCGCGCTCGAGGTACTCCGCATAGGTCGGCGGGAAGGCCTGCCCACCGAAGTTGAAGTCGCGCTCGGCGATGAGCGACAAGACCGTCGAGTGGAGACCCTCGGGGCAGTCGGCAGGCGGATCACCGACCCGCGGAGCACAGGGGTCGTCGTCGGTGTCGGCCTCATCGACGTCGTACTCCATGAGGGTGAACGTGGGATCGGGGGCTTCGGTGAGCGCATCGACGACGGCGCCGAGCCCGGGGGGAAGGTCGACGGGTGCCGTACCCGGCAAAGTCACCTCGGTCGCGGCGACGACAGGACTCGGCTCCCCGTCGTCGGACTCCGGGTCGTCGACGGGCGCGAGCACAGGCACCTCAACCGTTGCGCTCGGCACCTCGGCCACCGACGGGGGCGCGAAGCGGATGCCGATGAGCACGCCCGCGACCGCCATCGCGATCGCCGCGACGGCGGCGAGGAGGGGGATGAACCACTTGGGAACGGTCATGGCCTCATCCGAAATACTGGTGGTCGACGTTGATCTTCACGGGAGCGCTCAGGTTTCCGGCGGCATCCCGGGCCCGAAGGGTGAAGGTGATCGTGCCGCCGCCATCATTGGGTGGCGTGAAGACGTAGCGCCACTGCGAGCCGACGAGGGTCATCGCCCCGGACCCGGTGAATTCGCCCGACCAGGAGATGTCGACGCCGGTGACGCCGACGTTGTCCGATGCCAACGTGAACACCGTGACCGGGTTGAGGTTGTACACGGGGTTCGGGGTCGCCCCCCACTGCTGGAGCACCGGCGCCGTCGTGTCACCGGGCTGAGGCACAGGCACGGGAGTCTCCTCGGGGACGGGCGCGACCGTCTCGACCGGAAGCGGCGCCGTGAGGATCACGACAGGGCAGGCATCCCCGACGGGGAGCGAGTCGATCGCGGGCTGGCCGGCATCTACGACGATGTCGCCCGCCGACAGCCAGAGCACCGCCGAGAAGTCGTGCGGGTCGCGGATGCCGAGATGCGCGACATCCTCGCTTCGTTCCACGACGAGCACACGGGTGCCGGCGGCGAGAGTGTCGGCGATCGGACCCCCGGGGCACGACGCGGCGGGTGCCGTGCCATCGAGCACGGCGGTGCGCTCGACGACGGTCTCAGTGGTGGCTTCGGCGCCGAACATCCCCGTCGCGCCCATGCCGAGTCCTGCGGCAGCGCCGACGACGACAAGGCCGAGCCACGGCAACCACGACAACATCCCGCCGCCCCAGCCCGGAGCGGTACCGCCGGCGACCGAAGTACCGGAGTCACCGGCGGCGATCCGCGAACGGATGGCGTCGGCGACCCCGGTGGAGTCACCCTGCTCCGCTGCCTGTCCGAGCGCGTCGCGCAGGCGGCTGTCGAGTTCGTCGAACTCAGCCATGGTGATCCTCCTTCCTCAGTCGCGCCGCGAGCGCCTTGCGGGCACGGTGCAGCTGGGTCTTGATCGTGCCGGTGCTCACTCCGAGACCTTCGGCGACCTGTTCCACCGACTGGTCGAGGAGGTAGTGCAGCACGCACACTTCTTTCTGTTGCCGCGGCAACTCTTCGAGCGCCTTCAGCACGTCGATGTCGAGCCCGGCCAGAGCCGAGTCGTAGCTCTCGTCGTCGGTTCCGACTTTCGCGTAGGCACGGGATTCGGCCCCGCGCGAACGCTGGAGGTCACGCGCGCGGTTGCTGGCGACGACGGTGATCCAGGCGGCGACGTTCTTGATCTCGCGGGTCGGGGGTTTCGCGAGAAAGCCGACGATCGCATCCTGCACGGCGTCGGCGGCATCCTGTCGGTTGCCGGTGATGAGCCCCACCGCGGCGACGACCTTCGGATACTCGTGCGCCACGAAAGCATCCAGGTCGACCTGGGTCCTTTCGGCCACGACAACGCTCACAGTTCTTCGACGCGCGGGCCACCCGATCGGGTTGACCGGATGGTGAGAAAACGAGCTGGCCACAGCATCCCGCACCGGGCGCGCGCGCGCCATACTTAAACTGTGGATGCCTCAGCCGGCTGGAGCGGCGGATCTTCCCCCGCCGGGGCAATGTGGATCGCCTGGCCGCGCAAAGCGAACCGGGGCTAGGGGCTCCTCAAGCCCCCACCGCTACCCGCCGGCCCGGAACAACGCGACAACGAGCACAACCGCAACCGCGGTGCCCCCGGCGATGACCCCCCAGAGCACGGCCGTGACCACCCGCCCCGCGCGCGGGACGCCGGGTCGGCGGCCAGGTCCGCCGTCGATGGCGGCGCGCGCTGAATCGAGGTCGTCAAACGAACCCAGCTCACGACCTCGGGCGTTCGTCGCGTGGTACGAGCCGTTCACTCGCTCAACCCTCCCGACGTGCTCGCCACGCCGGGACGCCTCCCACACACCGACCGCGGGGCTCATCCAGTGCACCTCCGGGCGGCGAACGGTCGCGGGAAGGCGAAGTGCCATGTTCGCGACGCTAAGCGGACCCCCGGCTTCGGCAGGGGGTCTTGACACACCGCCAGACTCGGGTTAGCCGGTCGGCGCGTCCTTCTCCGGAGGCTCCGGCGTGAGCACGAGTCCCCCGGGCGAGTTGGCAGACTTGGTGAGAACGTGCACCCACTGCGCGTTCAGCCGCGGCTGCCTCCCCCCGAAATACTCGAAGGTCAGCGGGATGGAGGGCGCCAGCCAGATCGAGGTGCGGCCGAACCCGCTGCGCGACGGCTCGGTCCAGGTGAACGAGAAGTGCTCGCCGCGCCGGAGCTTCGACCAGATCACGACCTGCAAGTGGGCCAGCACGCGGTCGTCGAGCGAAACAGCCAACTTCGAGTCGTAGGTCAGAGTCCCCATGCCCCGACGATAGCCCGACGAATCCGTCGAATGACACCCGCATGGTGGACCTCGTCGCCGGAACGCCGCGCGTAGTATACGTCGGCAATGGATGGCTGTGCGAGCGCGTTGACCCTGGCTCGCCTGACGGTGAGCCTGGAATGATGAACACGGGCGACGAGTCGCGCTTCGCGGCCGAGGTCACACTGGCGGGACAGCTCCGCCACGCCTTCGTCGCCGACGAACTCACCGCCTACTACCAACCGCAGTACGACTTGGCCAGCGGGCTGATCGTCGCGCTCGAGGCTCTGTGCCGTTGGAATCATCCCCTGCACGGTCTTCTGCTGCCGATTCGATTCATCGAGGTGGCCGAGCAGCACGGCCTCATCACCGACGTCGGCCGCTTCATGCTCGAGGAGTCGGGGCGCAGGGCCGTCGACTGGCGGCGTCGAGGCGCTCACGTCGGCTTGGCGATCAACGTCTCGCCGAGCGAACTTGGCCCCGGCTTTGCCGAGACCCTCCTGATGCGACTGAGCGAGCTCGAGTTGCCCTACCGCGCGCTCACCGTGGAGGTCACCGAGTCGCCGGCGATCTCCTACTCCCGCGCCGAGCTCTTCGCCCTCGAGACTCTCATCGACGGCGGCGTCGGCGTGTCGATCGACGACTTCGGAACCGGATACACGTCGCTCGAACTCGTGCGGCGCCTGCCGCTCACCGAGGTCAAAATCGACAAGTCGCTCGTGCATGACCCCACCCGCGCGATCGACGACCTGGTGCGTCAGTGCATTGATGCCGCCCGTGAGCGCGACGCCGTCATCGTGGCCGAAGGCGTAGAGACGCTGGAGCACCACGAGCGGTCGATGCACTGGGGTTGCGATCGCGCGCAAGGCTACTTCTTCTCGCCGCCCCTGGCGGTCGAAGCCGTGGAGACGCTCCTGCTCGGAGCGGCGTAGCTAGATGCCGTAGTGGTCGTCGTGCGCCAATGCGCCGCCGAGATCCGACTCGGGCGATTCGGCGTCGCCGCCGACATCGATCTGCGACCAGGCCACCGGCGTGCCGGGCGAGAACAGGATGTCGATCCCCGGCCCGCCACGCAGCGGAGGGATGTTGACGTAGCCACCGCCGGCCCGGATCGCGGCGAGGATCTGGTCCTTGAGCTCGGTCACCGGGTCGGGCAGGAAGTAGTCACGCCCATCGACGGTAAGCCGGTTCACGATCGCCACCCCGTCAGGCTACACAGCATGCCGAAACCGACGCATAGGATCGACGGGATGGGATCGCTGCACTACGGTTCGCCCCCGGCGACATTCGAGCTCGACGACCGCACACTCGCGCACGTCGAGCTGGTCGTGCTCGCGAAGCTGCGCCGCGACGAGAGTTTCGCCCTGACGATCGACCAGCCCAAGGGCGGGCGTTCGACGATCTGGGTCAGCGCGTCGGCGACGCTGCGCTTCGACTTGGGCTCGGCGAGCCACGAGATCAACCGTGAATGGCTTGACGAGCTGATCGACTCGGCCAACACGACGGCCGGCATGCGCGTCGTGCCGGAGCCGGCAAAGGTTTCGGCGCCCTAACCGCGACGCGACTCGGCCGTTACCGATCCGATACCGGATACGGGCCGCATCCTCGCGTGTGGCCCTTGATCCGTGTCGCCGGGTCCGGCTATCGTAGGCGACGCGCGGTTCCGCGCTCCGCCGATAGATGAAAGGAGGCCGGCTGATCATGAACCCAATTCTCACGGGGATGATCCCCTCTCGTACCGCCGGCTTCGTCGGCATCCTCACCTGTCGAATCGGGTAACGGGCTCTCCTCCTCAGTGAGGCAGCCGCTGCCGATTCAACGGTGGCGATGCTGATGAAGCTCTGATCGAACGTCCCGTCACGACTCGTCGGTCTCCACTCGAGACCCCAACGTGGTCGACCCCGATTCGCCGTCACGAGCGGCACCGATCACTCCCTTTGAGGAACCCACTTTGTCTACGACCCTGTCCACCCATCCGCCGCAACAGACCGAAGCCCTGCTCCCGCACGGCGAGCCCGAGGCCCCGCGACTCACCTCGCGTCGGCCGAGCGCGCTCGACAAACTGGCGCTACGCCTCGGGCTGTTGCTCATCACCTACGGCCGCCGCCGCTACGCGCGGTCCCGCGAGGATCTAGCGCAGCATTGGCGTATCGAGACGGCCCGTCGCGCGCACGAACTCGAATGGGATCGCGACTGCCGGCTCGCGGTGCCGCCGCGATGAGAGCCGTCACCGCGCACGGCACCAGCACCGGATGTCCCGGGACCCCCACGGTCCCGGGACCTTCCCGTTTCCGAGGCTGATCAGGCGCGGACAGCGCTGTGGGGCGCCTGATGCTCCTGCTGGTGCTCGACGACCTCGGTCATGTTCGCGACCGCCCACTCTTCGAGCGCACGCAGCGGCCCCAGCAGCGACCGACCGAGTGTCGTGAGTTCGTATTCGACGCGCGGCGGGATCTGGGGGTAGACGGTGCGCGTGACGAATCCGTCACGTTCGAGCGACCGCACCGTCTGGGTCAGCATCTTCTGCGAGATGCCGCCGACCCGCGCGGCGAGCGCCGAGAAGCGCTGCGGGCCCGGGTCGAGGGCGACGACGATGAGTACCGTCCAGCGGTCGCCGATGCGGTCGAGCAGGCGGCGGGACGGGCAGTTCCGCTCGTAGGGGTCCCAGGGCATGACACTCACTGCGACGTTCCTCCCTTACCTCGAAGTGCGTACTTCCGCTCTGCCTTCACATGACATACGGTAACTCAGTTACCGAAAGAGAGCAAAGGAGCAATACATGACACGCATCACGATTCTGGGCGGCACTGGTTACGCGGGCGCTGCGATCGTCGCGGAGGCGGCGAAGCGCGGACACGACGTCACCTCGGTGAGCCGATCGGAACCTGCGACCCGTGTCGACGGCGTCGAATACGTCGTCGGATCCGCCCTCGACGGCGCGACGCTCGACGCCGTGCTGCCGGGTCGGGATGTCGTCATCTCGGCGATCTCCCCGCGTGGCGACATGTCCGGCAAGCTCGAGGGCGCGCTCGACGAGCTCATCGCCCGACTCGCCGGCACCCCCACCCGCCTCGGCTTCGTCGGCGGCGCCTCGTCGCTGCAGATCGAAGAGGGTGGCCCGACCCTGTTCGAGGTCTCGAAGGAGCACATCCCCGCCGACGTGCTGCCCGAGGTCGAAACCGGCGTCGCCGCACTCGCGACGCTGAAGGCATCCCCCGAGGCGCTCGACTGGTTCTACGTGAGCCCGCCGCAGGACTTCGGCTCGTGGCTCGGCACCCCGTCGCAGGGCACCTACCGTCTCGGCGGCGACGTGCTGCTGAAGGATGCCGACGGCGTTTCCACGATCTCGGCCGCCGACCTCTCCCTGGCGATCGTCGACGAGATCGAGAAGCACGCCCACCCGCGCGCGCGGTTCACCGCGGCGTACTGACGCCAGCGTCAGACCTCGTTCTGCGCCCCCGGTAGGCTCACCGGGGGCGCAGAGCCGGTGCGCCCGGAAGGAACCGCTGCGTGCCCAAGCCGATCGTCCTCATCGCCGAAGAACTCTCCCCCGCAACGGTGGACGCCCTCGGAACCGACTTCGACATCCGTGACGTCGACGGAACCGACCGGCCGGCGCTGCTCGCGGCGCTCGCCACCGCCCACGCCGTGCTCATCCGCTCGGCCACCCACATCGACGCCGAAGCGATCGCCGCCGCGCCGCACCTGAAGGTCGTCGCCCGGGCCGGCGTCGGGCTCGACAACGTCGACATCGCCGCCGCGACGACCGCCGGGGTCATGGTCGTCAACGCCCCGACCTCGAACATCATCAGCGCCGCCGAGCTGACGATCGGGCACATCCTCTCGCTCGCGCGCCACATCCCGGCCGCCCACGCCTCGCTGGCGGCAGGGGAGTGGAAGCGTTCGAAGTACACGGGCGTCGAGCTGTACGAGAAGCGCGTCGGCATCATCGGTCTCGGCCGCATCGGCGCGCTCATCGCCGCGCGACTGCAGGCCTTCGGGGTCGACGTCGTCGCCTACGACCCGTACATCACCGAGGCGCGCGCACAACACCTCGGGGCGACGCTGCTGCCGCTCGACGAGCTGCTGGCGACGAGCGACTTCGTCACGATCCACATGCCGAAAACTCCCGA
>CAZCEE010000062.1:0-10375 GCA_964497165.1 uncultured Schumannella sp.
GGACGCCATCGCGCTCAACGGCACTCTCGGCGAGATGGCCACCCTGACCCTCGACGAGTGGAAGGCCTTCGCCGAGTGCGCGGTGCAGACTGCGCACTCCGTGAATCCCGACTTCCCGATCTTCGTCGGTGCGACCACGCTGAGCACGAGGGAGACGGTCTCCCGGATGCGGTTCCTCTCCGAACTCGGTGCAACAGGCACGCTGCTGGGTCGCCCGATGTGGGGCGAGATGGTGGCTCCCGTCATGGAGAAGTTCTACCGCGACGTGGCCGAGGCCGTACCCGAGCTCGCGATCGTGGTCTATGACAACACCGCTGCTTTCGGTGGCATCATCCCCCGCTCGGTTTACCGCACTCTCGTGCAGCTGCCGCAGGTCGTCGCGGTCAAGTACGCGGGTGGGGCATCCGTCGGGTTCCGCTATCACAACGACATGGCGCACACCGGCACACTCTTCCCCCTCATGCCGATCGAAACTGACTGGTTCCCCGCGTGGGAGATGTACGGCGAGGAGCTCGTCGGCATGGCCTGGTCGTCCACCACGGCCATGGGCCCCGACCCGGTCCTGCACCTGCGCGACGCTCTGCAGCAGGGTCGCACCGACGACGCCCGCTGGCTCACCGAGCGCCTGCGCTGGGCGCACGAGCCTTTCATCGTCGGTCAGGACTTCTTCGAGTTCGCCAAATACAACATCCCCCTCGAGAAGATCCGCGTCAACCATGCCGGCTATATCCGCGTCGGCCAGAGCAGGGTTCCGTACACCGAGGACCTCGTTCCGAAGATCCACTGGGACACCACGCTCGAGCACGTCGAGCGCTACCGCCAGATCTCCACGGAGATCGAAGCACGCCTGGGCACCCGCCAGCGCTGACCAGTGAGGCCATCATGACAACGGAGTCGAACCACGAGGACATGGAGTCGCGCCTGCGCGCGATCCGTGCGTCCCTTCAGGAGGGGCGGTTTCCCGCCTATGTGTTCAACGACCAGGAGATCTTCGACCTCGAGCAGGAGAAGCTCTTCGGGCAGGCCTGGACGTTCCTCGCGCACGAATCCGAGATCCCGAAGCCGGGCGATTACGTCACCCGGTACATCGGGAACAACAACCTGATCGTCGCGCGCGACGAGCGGGGTGAGATTCACGCGAGCCTCAACATGTGTCGGCACCGCGGGAACATGATGTGCAAGTCGGAGATGGGCAACGCCTCCCACTTCCGGTGCTCCTACCACGGCTGGGTCTACAAGAACTCCGGCGAGCTGATCGGCGTGCCGTACATCGCCGAGGGCTATGAGGGGCGCCTCAAGCGCAAGGACTGGGGCCTGGTCCAGGCTCGCGTGGACAGCTACGCGGGCCTGGTCTTCGGCACCTTCAATGCGGATGCCACGTCCCTGGAGGAATACCTGGGGGGCTTCCAGTTCTACCTGGACCTGTACCTGAAGCAAGGACTGTCGGGCAGCGAGGTGCACGGGCCTCCGGATCACTGGATCACCGAGACGGACTGGAAGATCGCCGCCGAGAACTTCGCCGGCGATGGCTACCACACGCCGGTGGCGCACCAGTTCGGGTTCAACCTCGGGTACTTCCCGTCGTCGGGCGCCACCCATAGTCAGGGCTGGGCGGCGAGCATCCCCGGCAAGGGACACGGGATCGGCCTCGGACACACGCCCGGGATGGTCCCGTTCGCCGGGTTCCCGCCCGAGCTCACCGCGGAGATGCGAAAGAGCTTCACCCCCGCGCAGGTCGAGGTGTTCAGCAACACCCGCACCGCCGTCGGCACGGTCTTCCCCAACCTGTCATTCCTCATGCAGCCATTCAGCCTCATCCCGGGCGAGGTCGGAGTGCGGTTCGTGACAATGCGGCTTTACCACCCGATCGGCCCGGGCAAGTCCGAGATGTACTCGTGGTGCCTCGTGCCCAAGGACGCCTCCGCAGAGTACAAGGAGGCCGCCTATCAGGCCTACACGCTCGCCTTCGCACAGGCGGGGACCTTCGAGCAGGACGATCTGGAGAACTGGGCCCGCGTCAGTCGCATGGCCAAGTCGTCCGCGGCTCGCGGCATCGAGTTCCCGTACCTGATGAGCCTCGAGGGGCAGCGTGATGCGGAGTTCCCCGGCCCGGGGCACGTGGTGAAGCCGTATGTCAACGACTCCAACTTCCGAAACCTGTGGTCGCGCTGGGTCGACTACCTGCTCGAGGAGGCCTGACGATGCCGGCCCACAGTACCGTCGATCGACGGGTCCAGGACGACATCAGGGAGCTGCTGTCGCGGGAAGCCCTGGCGCTCGACGAGCGCCGGTTCCGCGATTGGCTGGAGTTCCTCGCGGAGGACATCACCTACGACGTGCCCCTGCGCGTGGTGCGTGAGGGCCTCGCCGAATGGGAGCTCTCTCCCACGGGTCGGATCTTCCAGGACAACAAGCAGACGCTCGAGGTGCGGGTCCGGCGGCTGGAAACCGACTTCGCCTGGGCCGAACAACCCCCGTCGCGCACCCGCCACTTCGTCACGAACGTGCTCGTCGATGCGGGCGAGCGCGACGGCGAGTACGAGGTGACGTCCTCGTGCCTCATCTACCGCAGTCGCGGAGACAGCATCGAGCCCAACCTGCTCTCGGTAGCGCGCCGCGACCTCGTTCGGTCGACGTCCCGCGGCTACGAGATTGCTCGTCGCTGGGCGGCTTTCGATCAGGCGGTCATCAACGCGCACAACCTATCCATCTTCATCTGAAGGGCAACCGATGTCGGAATCAGCGCGGCCGCATGCCGAGAACCCGGACGAGGGCGAGGCATTCGAGTTCCCGCGTGACGGCGGGGTGGAAGGCCCCATCGTCATCGCCAACGAGTTCGCGGACGTCGTGGTCCGCAAGGTCAGCACGCGCAACGGCATGAGGCTCGAGCTCTGGTCGCCGCGCCGTGGGACGTGCGTTCGCTTCGATGCGGTGGCCCTCGACGTGCTCAGTTATCAGGAGCCGGAGTTCATCACCCAACTGCTGAGCAGAACGCCCGGCGCATGAGCGGATCACTTTCGGGGAAGCACGTCCTCGTTACCGGCGGTGGCTCGGGTATCGCGCGGGCTGCCGCGGAGCGATACGACCGGGAGGGCGCTGTCGTCACGGTGCTCAACCGTTCCGAAGACGGTGCGAAGGCGATAAGGGACTCCTCATCGGGTCGAATCCGCACCCTCGTCGGGGACGCGACAGTGCCGGAGGTCCTTCGTCAGGCGGTTTCGGTCGCCCTCGACGACGACGGCAACCTGCACAATCTCACGTGCGGAGTCGGCGTGTTCGACAACTACGCGCGGGTGTCCGAGCTCGAGATCGCGGAGCTGCTCGTGGCTGCCGAGGAGAGCTGGCGCTTCAACGTGCTCTCGACGCTCCTCGCGGTGAACATCGCGGCGCCCGCATTGCGCTCGGCACGCGGGTCCGTGACCCTCACTCTCTCCGAATCCGCCTTCAACGCCGTCGGAGGAGGAGTTCTCTACGGCAGCTCGAAATGGGCACTGCGCGGGATCGTCGACCACCTCGCAGCCGAGCTGGCGCCCGAGATCCGCGTGAACGGAGTAGCTCCCGGCGGAACCGGCGGCACGCGATTCGGTGGCCTTTCCACGCTGGGCCAGACGGTGACCGCCGACCAGGTCGAGGGACGCGACGAACGGATCGCGGCCCGCACCCTGCTCGGCGCGACGGCGATGCCGGATGACCACAGCGGGGCGTATCGATTTCTCGCCGATCCGGTCGATGCCCGCGTCGTCACGGGAGTCGTGATCCGCTCCGACGGCGGACGACGCCTGTAGCCCGCGAACGATCAACGCACGACTCCCAGCCCGCGCCAGCAACGAAATTGAGGAACACGCATGACCAGCATCATCGAGATTCGGAAGACCTTCTCTCAGGTCGAGGAGATCCGAACGTCGGCGGGCAGGGCCGATGACGGCGCGCCGCTGCGGAAGGTCGCGGCCTGCATGGTCATTCACAACCCCTACGCGGGCCTCGGGTACGTCGAAGACCTCTCGGCCTTGATCGCTGCCTCCGACGAGATCGGTTGGATCCTGGGCGAAGAAGCATTGCGACTGCTCGGGGCGCCGGTGGAGAGTTACGGCAAGGCGGGCCTCGTCGGGTCTGCGGGGGAGCAGGAACACATCAACGCTGCCCTGACCTCGGTGTTCGGCGACGCGTTCCGCGCCGCGATCGGCGGGGGTGCTGCCTGGATCACCTCCGTGACCAAGCCCGGAACCGCTGGCGTGGTCATCGACGTCCCCACCGCCTTCAAGAACGAGGTCTGGGTGCGATCACACTACGACGGCATGGAGGTAAGAGTTCCAGACGCACCTCACCCCGATGAGCTTGTGGTCATCGCCGCCGTGACCAACCGAGGGCGCCTCAACGCGCGCGTCGGGGGCATGTCCATCGCAGAGGCGAAGGAGAAGGGGCTGTGACCGGGTCGATTGCTGTAGTGGGCGCGGGGGTGATCCTTTCCGGAGACTGGCGTAGCCCCGTCATCGACGGTGCCGACACGGTCATCGCGCGAGACGGCGTCATCACCGCTGTCGGCCGCCGAGCCGACTTGCTCGTCGAGATCGACGCCTCGGCGCACGTGATCGATGCGGTAGGCACGACCGTGACCCCCGGTCTCATCGACTCGCACTGCCACGTGGTATTGGGCGACTACACGCCCCGGCAGAAGACCGTGGACTTCCTCGCGAGCTATGTGCACGGCGGCATCACGAGCGTGGTCTCGCCCGGTGAGATCCATGCGCCCGGGCGGCCCAGCACGGCGTCGGGGGTGAAGGCCTTGGCCGTCGCGGCCAAGGAGTGCTTCGAGAACTTCCATCCGAACGGCATGACAGTGCACGCAGGTGCGGTAGTGCTCGAGCCGACCTTGACCGAGGCGGATTTCGTCGAACTCGAGGCGGCCGGAGTGCACCTCGCGAAGTTCGGATTCGGCCGTTATGCCGACCCTGCCGACGGCGCCGACCAAGTGCGCTGGGCGCAGGAGCACGGCATTACCGTCATGTGCCACTCGGGGGGTGCGAGCATCCCGGGCAGCAAGCCGATCACGCCCGAGCACCTGCTACTGCTCGCGCCCGACGTGTGCGGTCATGTCAATGGCGGGCCGACCTCGCTCGATGCGGCCGGAGTCGATCGAATCATGGACGAAACGGATATGGCGCTGCAGCTGGTCCAGGCGGGCAACCTGCGTTCGGCCGTACGCATCATCAACCGCGCCGCCGCGACCGGGGTCTTCGACCGCATCGTCATCGGGTCGGATACCCCGACCGGCACAGGAGTCATGCCGCTCGGCGTCTTGAAGACCGTGGCGGAACTGTCGTCACTCTCCGAGATCGAGCCCGCGGTGGTGTGGGCAGCGGCGACCGGCAACAACGCCAGGATCTGGGGCCTGCCAGCTGGCTTCATCGCCCCGGGAAAGGCTGCCGACCTCGTCATCATCGATGCGCCGTGGGGCTCCACGCAGCACGACGCGCTGTCAGCGCTCAGCGTAGGCGACATCCCGGGCATCTCCGCGGTCATCACGGGAGGCACGGTTCGCGCCCTGCGCAGCCGGAACACTCCGCAGGCTGCACGCGCAGCCGAGGTCACGCCACGCATCGAGCACCTCGAACAATCAGGCCACTGAACCCGACTGGGCGCTCCAGGAAGAGACACACCATGCCATTCAAGATCTCCGTCGATCTGCCGGCCTGCCAGGGCTATGCGAACTGCCTCATCGAGGGTCCGTCGCTGTTCGACATCGACGACGACACCAACAAGGCCGTCATCATCGGCGGCGACGAGCACGGCGAGCCCCTCCGATCAGAGGCGGAAGCCGCCAAGCGGGGATGCCCGGCGCACGCCATCCACATCGAGGAACTCAAATGAACCGGGTCGTCGTCGTCGGTGGGTCGCTCGCCGGGGTGCACGCCGCCGAGGCTCTGCGCGAGCGTGGGTTCGCTGGTGAGCTCGTGCTCATCTCCGCCGAGGACCGGCTTCCGTACGAACGCCCGCCGATCTCCAAAGAGAACCTGCTCGCCCCGGTCGACGAGGGACTCTCTTTACTCCGCGCCGAGTCCTGGTACGGCGAGCACGGTGTCGATCTGCGTCTCGGGGAGCGGGCACTCGCCCTCGATTCTCGCCGCCACACCCTGACTCTGAGCGACCACAGTGAGATCGCATTCGACGGGCTTGTTCTCGCCACGGGATCGTCGGCGCGGCGTCTGTCGCCGCTGCAGGACCAACCGGATGTTCATGTGCTTCGCACGGTTGACGACGCTGAACGCCTGCGCGCCGAGCTGGTTCCGGGCCGGCACCTGGTTGTGATCGGAGGCGGGTTCATCGCTCTCGAGGTCGCGGGCGTCGCGCGCCAGCTGGGGCTCGAGGTGACCGTCATCGAGCGATCTTCGGCCCCTTTAGCCGCCGTCTTCGGGGAGGACGTCGGTTCGTGGTTCCGGTCGCTCCACGAGCGTCAGGGAGTCGGGCTGGTCTGCAATACCCCGATCACCGCGGTCAGGAAGACGCCCGCCGGATTCACCATCGAGCTCACGAACGGCTCGCAGGTACACGCCGACGTGGTCGTGGCCGGGGTCGGAGCAGTTCCCGCTGTCGGCTGGTTGCAGGGAAGCGGCATCGACCTCTCGGATGGCGTCGCCTGCACGCCCTCCCTTCGCACATCGGTGCCGGGCGTCGTAGCCGCGGGCGACATTGCGCGGTGGACCAACCCCGTGTACGGCGAGAGCATGAGAGTGGAACATTGGTCGAATGCCGTAGACCAAGGTCGCCATGCGGCAGTCTCGCTGCTCGGTGAGGACGAGCCCTTCGACTCCGTGCCCTATTTCTGGAGCGACCAGCACGACATGAAGATGCGGTTTGTCGGCCGCGCAGCCGGAGCCACCGACATCCGGGTTGAGTCGGCGACCGACGACAAGCTCGTGGTCACGTACGGCCGCCATGGCGTGCTAGCGGGGGCCCTGTGTGTGGGGGCTCCGCGACTCATCGGGGCGTACAAGGCCGCGATCCAAGACCATCACCCCTGGGACGGGATGGCTCAACCCGCCCTGGCCCGGACTTCCTAACCCCTTTTCCCAGACGCAGGCACATCACAGAAGGAGACATCATGACGAACAACACCGGCGACGCTCTGTCGCTCATCGAGCTCTTCCCCCAGGACGAGGACTGGTCGCTGCAGACCATGCGTCTGCTGTCGCAGGTCGCAGTCGGCGGCGCGGACCTGTTCGAATGCGCGCGCACCGCGTCTCGGATCGGCACGGACACGACCGACGGTGAAGTGTGGCAGCGAGAGTGGAGCCGCACCGGCCGGGAGGTCGCCGAGGCGGCCCAGAGTGCGCTCGACCGCGGTGAGACGACTACCGCGCGTCGCGCATTCTTCCGCTCCATGAGTTACTGGCGCCACTCTGAATTCTTCCTGGGATCGTCCGACGCCCGACGTACCGAGGCGTACAACGAGGGCCGTAAGAGCTTCCGCAGCGCCGTCGCCCTGACGGAAGGAGTGATCGAACAGATCGCCGTGCCGTTCGAGGGTCAGGAGATGGAGGGCTACATCGTGCGCCCCGACAATTCGGGACAGGCGCGTCCCACCGTTCTGTTCCTGGGTGGCGCGGACTCGTGGGCCGAGGAGCTCTATTTCCTCGGCGGCACTGAGTTCCCAGCCCGTGGCCTGAACGTGGTGATGGTCGATACGCCCGGCCGCGGTAGTTCTCTGCGGTTCAAGCAGATGTACAGCCGTCCTGACTACGAGGTGCCGGTCTCGGCCGTTCTCGACTTCCTGGAGGCGCGCAGCGACGTCGACAGCGACCGCATCGGGCTCGCGGGAGTGAGTTTCGGGGGGTACTACGCCCCGCGAGCAGCAGCTTTCGAGCCGCGCGTGAAGGCCGTTGCTGCGTGGTGCGGCACGTGGAGCATCCTCACCGACTTCTACGAGTTCTACCCACCCCTGCAGAAGCAGCTCCAGTGGCTGAGCGGCTCCACGGACGATGCCGAGGCGAGGGAAAAGCTCGCCCAATTCACCCTCGACGGGGTGGCCGACAAGATCACCGTCCCCGTCTACGTGATGCACGGTACTGCGGACATCATCATGGATATCAAGGGTGCGCACCGCTTCATCGACTCACTCACGACTGATGACGTCACCGTGGACATCTACGACGGCGCAGGGTCTCTGCATTGCAGCTACGACTACATGTCGGTGGCCGGCGCCCGCTTGGGCGACTGGTTCCTGCACAAGATCTGACCGTGATCGACCTCGGTACCCCCGCCGGACCGCTAGCTGATGCGCGAGCACAGCTAGCGGTCGCCGCCGGAATACTCGGGTTGCCCGACGGCATTCACGAGATGTTGGCGCGACCGCGCAGGGAGCTCACCGTCGCGGTGCCGCTGCGCCGCGACGATGGTTCGACTGCCATCTACGTCGGGCACCGCGTGCAGCACAACCTCTCGAGAGGCCCCGCCAAAGGCGGTCTCCGCTACAGCGCGCATGTCGACCTCGATGAGGTGCGCGCGCTCGCCATGTGGATGACGTGGAAGTGCGCTCTGGTCGATGTCCCCTACGGCGGTGCGAAGGGAGGGATCACGATCGACCCTCGCGCGCACAGTGCGCAGGAGCTGGAGCGGGTGACCCGCCGGTACACGACCGAGATCCTTCCGCTTATCGGGCCGGAGCGGGACATCCCGGCTCCGGATATCGGCACCAACGAGCAGACGATGGCCTGGATCATGGATACCTATTCAGTTGCGATGGGGCATACAGTGCCGGGAGTAGCCACGGGCAAGCCGATCAGCCTCGGCGGATCCCTCGGACGCACGAGTGCGACGTCGCGGGGTGTCGCGCATCTCACGGTGCGAGCGATGGAGTCTCGGCATCTTGCGGTGGCTGGGTCGACGGCCGCGGTGCAGGGCTTCGGCAAGGTTGGACGCGACGCTGCCCGGTTCCTCTCCGAAGCTGGCCTCCGCGTCGTTGCTGTCAGCGACGCGGACGGGGCGGTGTACAACGCTCAAGGTTTGGACATCGTGGCGCTGGGGGCCCATGCCGACAGCCGGGGCTCCGTCGTCGATTTCGCCCATGCTGATCCGCTTCCTCCCGCCGACCTGTTGGAGCTCGATGTGGACGTCCTCATCCCTGCCGCAGTGGAGGGGGTCATCAACGCCGACAACGCCGCAAGAGTACGAGCGAAAATCGTCGTCGAAGGCGCCAATGGCCCGACCACGGACCAAGCGGACGCCGTGCTCGCCGAGCGAGGCATCCTCGTCGTCCCCGACATCCTTGCCAATGCCGGTGGGGTGATCGTGTCGTATTTCGAGTGGGTACAAGCGAATCAGGCCTACTGGTGGTCGGCGCGTGAAGTCGACGATCGCCTCACTGATCGTCTCACCATCGCGTGGGACGCGGTCTCGGACTATTCCGAGCGAGAGGGCTTCAGTTTGCGAACTGCCGCGACCTTGCTGGCGGTAGAGCGTGTTGCGGAAGCGCACCGGCTCAGGGGGTTGTACCCGTAGTCGGGCTCGCGGGCGTCGACCCCGTGACCTCACGATTTCGGTCCACCGACTTACGAAACCAGTGCGTCGCGTTGGGGTTGTCGTTGTAGGGCGGGATGTCGATGTAACCCGACGAGCGGTAGAGGGCCTGCGCTGCTTCGAGGCGCTCGTTGGTGTCGAGCACGATCTCGGTCGCGCCGAGGTCGGCGGCACGACGCTCCAGCTCGGTGAGCAGCGCGCGGCCGAGACCGGTGCCGCGTGCCGCCGGGCGTACCCAGAGGTGCTTGACCTCGCCGCGGTCGGGCGCCAGCATCCGAACCCCGCCGCAGCCGATTGGCGCGCCTTCGAGTTCTGCAACGAGGAACACCCCGGCGGGCGGCACGAAGAGAGCCGGGTCGGGGCGGTACGTGCGGTAGCCCGGCATCCCGAGTTCGCGGCTGGTGAAATACTCGCCGAGCAGCACGTCGGAAATCGGCGCATCGGTCGACATCGGAACGAACTCCAGCACGACCCAACCCTAAGCTGACGCGACCCTAAGCTGAGGGGCATGGCCATCTCCGTCGCGATCGTCGGCTCCACGGGACGAATGGGAGGCCTCATCGACCGGCTGCTCACCGCCAGCGAGCATTTCGATGTGCATGCCCGCATCGGCCGTGGCGACTCGCTGGACCAACTCGACGGTGCCGACGTCGTGATCGACGTGAGCGAGCCGGCCGTGTCGCCGGGTGTCGTCGAAGCGGCGCTCGACCGTCGTATCCCGATCGTCGTGGGCACCTCCGGCTGGACGACCGACCGCATCGCCCCCGTCGCAGCCCGGGTCGCGGCCGACCCCGAGCTCACGGCACTGTTCATCCCGAACTTCTCCCTCGGGTCGGCGCTCGCGACCCGCTTCGCCGAACTG
>CAZCEE010000063.1:0-10330 GCA_964497165.1 uncultured Schumannella sp.
GAGTTCGGCTTCTTCGGGGTGGTCGTGTAGACGCGCGTGCACACGCCGCGCTGCTGGGGGTTGGCCTTGAGGGCCGGCGCCTTGGTCTTGGTGACCTTAGGCTTGCGGCCCTTACGGACCAACTGCTGAATGGTAGGCACTACGGATTGCTCCTTATTTACTGCACGGTGACAGTGATGGATGTTGTCGTTCCATCGGGATCCGTCCCCGCTCGCGAGCGCTTGCGGGATTTCGATCGGATATGCCGTGGGTCTTCCCGCGCACGACCGACCGAAGTCGGTTTCAGCGGAGGGAGACGTGCGCGAAAGCACACACCCGGTCGAGTGTAGTCGACCGGGTGTGTGCCTGCAATGTGACGACTGGTTACGGCGTCGGTGTTGGGGTCGGCGTTACGGTCTCGCCCGGCGTGGGTGTGATCGTCGGTGTCGGCTCGGGAGCCGGGACCGTGTCATCCGGTGCTTCGACGATCTGCGGAGTCGTGCCGTCGTAGATGACGAACATGTACGCCGTGATCGACGAGCTCTCGGGCGACGCGGTCACCGAGGTCACCAGGAACAGCCGCGGCCCCTGCTGCAGTGCCGCGACGAACGCCATCACTTGGTCGATCCCGGTCGCCCCGAACGAGATCGTCACGGGCACCGTATACAGCGAGGTAGCGAGCGCGCCCTGCGGGGAGGAGCCCGACGCAGCAGCGTCAGCGGCCGTCGTCTCGGGCGCATCGGCGGGGATCCCGTACTGCACCGCTTCGCCGAGCGAGATGAGGCTCGGCGTCGCGCCGGACGCACCCTGATAGGCGGCCAGGAGTTCGTAGACGGTATCGGTGTCGACCCGCGAAGGGATGCTGGTGTTCAGCTCTTCGAGGTCGTCGAGAAGCGAATCGATCTCTTCGTGCTGACTTTTCACGAGTGCGAGAGTCGCCTCTTGCGCGGTGTTCGTGAGTTCCACGTTTCCGCGCTCGGTGTCGGACGCCGCCGCCTGCGCGAGCAACGGAGAGAGCCCGAGCAGCCAGCCGAGTCCGAGGATCGCCCCGATCAGCACGACAGTCACCAGAGTCCAGATGCGCATGCCGTTCATTCGTCGGCTCCTTCACTCGCGGTGGGTGTGGGGGTCGGACTGCCGGCTCCCGGCTCGGTCTCTTCGGCCTCGGCGTCAGCCTCGGCCTCTTCGTCGACGGGCGGATCGTCGGATTCGTCGAACCGGGTCTTCAAGATCGTGTCGTTCAGGGTGAGCGAAATGGTCGTCAGGTAGCTGGCACCCTCCTGCGTCGAACTCATGATCCTGACGTCGGCCACGGCCTCGTCGCCCTGCACCGCCGCCACGAAGAGCGCGGCCCGGTCGTAGCTGAGGCTCGAGAGGGTCAACGTGATCGTCGCGATGCGTTCGGCGCGCAGTGGCCCCTCCGGCACGAGCGGCGGCTCCCACGGTGCGGGAGCGGTCAGCGTTGCCCCACTGAACGTCGTGTCGGCCGGCAGGTAGGCCTTCAGCCCCGCCATGACGCCCGCCCACTCGATCTCCCCCGCGGTCAACAGGAGCTGGGCATCCTCGGTGGTCGCGACCAAGCCGGCTACGCGTGCCGCGTCGGCGTACTCGGCCTGCTGGAGGAGCAGTTCAGCGGTGCGGTCCTGTGCCTCGCTCAGCGCAACGGCGGCCTGGATCGCGCGGGTGTAGCCCCAGGTCAATCCACCGGCGACGACGACGAGAGCCAGCACGATGAGCAGCACCAGCAGGCGCCGGGTCTGCCGATTCTTCTCCCGCAGTCGCACCGACGGCGGCAACAGTTGCACACGGGGTTCGCCCGCGACGAAGATCTCCTTCGCCGGCGTCTTGGCGCTCATGCGTGGCTCCCCAGCGCGAGACCGAAGGCCGTCGTGAAGGCGTCCTGCTGCTCGCGCGAGGCACCCCGTGCGGCGCGCGAGGTCGTCACCGAGGCGAGCGGGTCCGCCGCGGCGACCGGCAGCCCGACGAGCTCACCGAGAGCGTTCGACAACCCGATGAGCTGCGCGCCCCCGCCGCTGAGCAGAATGCGCTGCACCGGCGCGTTGGGCTTCGCCGCCGAGTAGTAGCTCAGGGTCGTGCGGATGTTGTTCAGCAGCTCGCCGACGACCTCGTACACGATCTCGAGCACGGGGCGATCCTCGGCGCGCATCATCGCGCCGCCCATCCCGACGGCACGTTTGGCGGCTTCCGCTTGTTCGGGTGCCCACTGCAGTCGCGTGGCGATCGCGCGGGTGACGTCATCGCCGCCGTTGAGGATCATGCGTACGTACTGCGGCACACCGTCGTGTACGACGACGACGTTCGTGGTGTTGGCTCCAATCGAGACCAGCATGTCGCGCCCGCGGGCGGAGCGTACGGGACTGATCGCCCTCGACATCGCGAAGGGAATCAGGTCGACGTGCACAGGCCGGAGGCCGGCGTTGATCACCGCACTGACGTTGGCGGTCACCGCCTCGGTGGTTGCGGCGACGAGGAGTCCCGCGATCATCGGCGAGCTCTCGCCTTCCTGCTCCGCAATCGGATAGAAGTCCAGGATGGCGTCGGCGACAGGCACCGGAAGCACGTCCTGCACGAGGAACGGCAGCGACTCCTGAATCTCGGCGCGCGATCCGCGCGGCACGACGAAGTCGCGCGCAAAGACTCGCGAGCCGCCCATTCCGAGGACGACATCCTTCGTCTTGAACCCGCCGGTCGACCACAGCCGGCGGAGCGCTGTGCTCACCGTTGCGATCTCGACGACTTCGCCTCGGCGCACCGCGCCCTCGGGCAGCGGCACCTGAGCCGACCTGACGATCGACGGCTTGCCGCCGTCGTATCCGTGGACTTCGACACCGCGCACTGACGCGCTCCCGATATCCAATCCGACAACCGTGCCCCCCATGGACGGTCCTCTCTTTCTTGGTAGTTCCTACGTGATTCCGGTCAGTTTCAAGTACGTCTCGGCGAGCGCCGGCCCGCCGAGAGCTCCCACCCAGGCGCCCAGCAGCATCCACGGGCCGAACGGCATCGTGGTGCCGGCGCGCCGACGCACGATGAGAAGCACGATCCCGGCGATTCCGCCCAGCACGAACGCTGCAGCGACTCCGACGACAAGTTCGGGCAGGCCGAGCCATCCCAGGTACAGGCCGATGACACCGGCGAGTTTGACGTCGCCCATCCCCATTCCGCCCGGCCGAACCAGTGCGAGCACGAGGTAGAGCACGAACGCCGAGACCATTCCGATGCCCGCTGTCACCAGGGCGGCGGGTTCACCGGCGAGCAGCGCCGACGCGCCGAGCAGCACGATGCCGACCGCGTACGACGGAAGCACGATGGCGTCGGGCAGTCGCTGCACATCGAGGTCGATGAGCGCGAGCGCGATGCTGATCGCTGCGAGGTAGAGGAACGCGACCATCGCGAGCACCGCGGCGACGACGGTGGTCGCGGTCGAGGCGGCGAAGATCTCCGCGCTGAACTGCCACGCGACGACCGCGAAGACGACACCTCCGGCGAGTTCGACGAGCGGGTAGCGCGCCGAGATCGGCGCCTGGCAGTCACGGCACTTGCCGCGCAGCACCAGCCACGAGACGAGCGGGATGTTGTCGTAGGGCCGGATCACGTGGTGGCACGAGCCGCACGCGCTCGGCGGCGCGACCACCGAGAGCCCGCGCGGTACGCGGTAGACCACGACGTTGAGGAAGGAGCCGATGAGCGTGCCGAACACACCCGCGGCGACGAGTGCGGCCATCAATTGCCGTCCTCGACGTTGCGCAGGGAGACGAGCACCCGCTGAGACTCGGTGGCCGCGACGTTGGTGTCTTCACCTGTCGACAGGTTGTAGCCGGGCAGGCCGATCGGGATGTAGCCGATCTGGGCCGACCCGCCGACTTCGGCGTACCCCGCGAACAGCTGACCGCGGATAATGATGCCCGACGAGATGTCGGCCGGGCACGGCGTGTAGATCATCGTCGAGATCGGGTTGGAGAACGAGAACGATCCACCGATGCCGAACTGGTTGCCAGCGGCGGGGCAGTCGGGCAGGTGGTTGGGCACCGAGTCCGGGATGATCAACCACAAGCGGCGAGCCGCCGTCGCGGTGAAGCCCGCGCTGCCCTGAAGGTCGAAGTTGTTCGCGATGATCGCGACATCGTTCTTGAGTTCGAACTTCGTGCTGCCGCCGAGCTGGAAGGTGCCGGCCGGCTGGCTCCCCTGGGCCGCGCACGACCGCGCGTCGATGACGCCCTGGGTCGTGCCGATCGTCGTGAAGGCGGCGGAGATCGCGGCGTCATTGCACGTGCCCGAGAGTGTCACGAACGTGAAGCCGGGCCAGTCGTTCGTGTCGTAGACGAAATCCACCCAGTCCGGAACGAACGGGCGTGCCGGTGTGAGGTACGGGCTGTCCGGCGGCGTGCTCGGTGAGTAGAGCTGCTGGCTTCCGACCGTGCCCTGCGGCCCCGAGCGGGTCTTGGTCGTCAACTTGCCCTTGATCTGGCTGCCCCAGTCCATGTAGGTGTTGCCGTAGACCCAGGCGCTGCCCTTGATCGTGGTGCTGGAGTTCATGGTGAGCGACCCGGCGGTGGCGTTCGATCCGATGTAGGTACCGCCGCCCGAGAGGGTGATCGACGTCGTCGACCAGGCACTGCCGCCGATGATGCTGGAACCGCTCGCGCTGATGGCGTTGGCGACGACGTTGCCCGACACCTGCACGCCACCAGAGAGTGTGGCGTTGTTCGACGCCCAGGCGTTGCCGTTGATGTTGCAGGAGCCCGAGATCGTGAGACTGCCATTGTCGATGACCCAGTCTGCAGGACCGCTGCTGGCGCCGGAGCACTCGACGTCGCCCTCCTTGACGAGAACGCTCGGGCTGGAGTTGTTGACCGAGACCAGGGTGCCCGATCCACCGAAGCCGTCCGAGCGGTAGGCGTACACGGCGGGGCCGCTCGCAACGATTTCGGCCGGAGTGACCACGGTCGACAGGATCGCCTCGAGGCTCGTCTCGTCGCGACCGCTCGCCCCGACGACGCCCTCAGCGGCGGCATAGCCGGTGGAGAGGATGCGCACCTCGTAGGCGGTGCCGACCGGGCAGGCGCGGATCCACGACGACCCTGACGGGATCCAGACGGTCGCGAAGTACTCGGGCGTCTCGCCCGCGAGGTTCTCGTAGACACCACCGCGCGAGGCGCAGGTGCCCGCGATGAGACCCGCTCGCGTGGCCGCGATCCCAGCTTCGGCGGCGGCCTGGGATTGCACCCCAGCCCGGCTGGTCGTCGTGTAGGCGGTCGTCGTCGTCACGGCACTCACCACGACAGTGGCGGTGAGCATCGAGATGGCCATCATGCCGATCACGGCCGCCATGGCAGCGCCGCGGTCGTCGCCGAGTCGGCGCTTGAGTAGTTTCAATAGCACGTGAGGGCCTCCGAGACTCCGGTGAGACGGACGGTGGTGAAGTCGATCGCGACGGGCAGATTGTCGTCGGCCGTGGCGTTGAACGCGATGGAGAGCTGGTTGTCGACGGCCGTGAACACCGTGGTTCCCGTGCGCGGGACGACGCCCGACAGCAGCAGCGTCCAGGCGGCGGCCTGGGTGGCGGACGGCATCGTGATCGGGGTGCCCGGCGCTGTCGAGGTCATCCGGATGACTCCCCCGTCGCTCGCGCTGTAGTACCAGCCGTAGCAGCGCCAGGTCAACGTGGCATCCGAGCCGGCGACGCGGGCGACAAGCAGCTGCGTCGAGCCCGATGTCGTCACCACGAACTCCGACGAGTTGCGGATGCGCTGGTCGATCGCGTTGGCGACGAGTTGAGCGTCGTTCGTGGTCGCACTGACCACACTCACGGTGCGCTGCGCATTCGTGGTCACCAGGATGACGCCGATGAGGCCGGTGATGATCGTCGCGAAGAGCGCGCTCGAGACGAGCATCTCGACGAGCGTGAAGCCGCGGTCGTCGCGGATTAGTCTGCGGAGCCGAGCGATCATTGGACGAACACCAGAGTCTCGGCTTCGGCGATCTGCTGCGTCGTGTCGAGTCGCACCGCGGTCGCGGAGACATCGACGGTGCCGGGTCCCGCAGGGCACGTGCCGACGGTCGTCGTGACGCGGATGACGACGCCGCGGGGGTCGGTGAAGTCCTCGGTGACACCGAGGGCGGTGACGACGCTGCAGGTCGTGCCTGCACCCTGGGCGAGTTGCATGCGCTCGTTGACGAGTTGTGTCGCGGTCGCGAGGGTCGTATTCGCGGAGGACTGCTTGAGCCCCTGCACCAGGAGCGGGATGAAGGCGATCGCGAGCGCCGCGATCATGAACATCGAGACGATGATCTCGATGAGGCCGAAGCCGTTGTCCGAGCGGAGTCGCTCGAAGATGCGCTGGAAGTTCATGACGATCGAGCCCCCCTCTCGGATCGTGCGGGTGAAGCGGAGAGGTGGGGTGCCGCTCGCGCGGCACCCCACCAGTGCTCAGCCGAGGATCAAGTGCAAACGATGATGCTTGCCTCGGTCGTCTCGGTGATGTACCAGGTGATGGCGGTCTCGGAGAGGACCGAGATGCAGAAGGCGTCCTCGTCGCCCGAGATGATCGTCGCAGGACCGGCGCCAGCGCTCGTCTGGTAGCCGTTCGCGAGGAGGTGGGCGGTCGTCGTGGCCGCGTTACCGGTCGAGATCACGTACGAGATGTACGCGACCTTCGCGACGCCGAGGTCGGACTTCGCAGCGGCGTCGCGCGCCTGGTCCTGCTGGGTCAGGAACACCGGGACGGCGATCGCGGTCAGAATTCCGATGATGAGAACGACGACGAGCAGCTCGATGAGCGTGAAGCCCTTGTCGTCCTTGTTGAGCGTCTCGCGCTTAGCGGCGAGCGACTTGTGAATTGCAGTGATCAAAGTTCCTATCCTTTTTCGTTCGAAACGAGATTGTGGACAGGCGGCCCCCCATTCAAAACTGGCCCCCTGGTGCAATGTTGGGTGGTCGGCCCCCTACTCCGTAATCCCGCAAAGGGGGGGATGACGCCAAAAACACGCCCCCAGTTCGGGGCTGGCTAACCGCCCGAAATCTCCCCGTAGATCGAGAACATCGGCATGTACAGCGAGATGATGATGCCGCCGATGAGCACGCCGATCACGGCGATCATGAGCGGCTCGATGAGCGACGTGAGCGCCTCTGTCGTCGTCTGAACTTCGTCGTCGTAGAAGTCGGCGATCTTGGAGAGCATTTGTTCGAGCGAGCCCGAGTCTTCGCCGACCGCGATCATCTGCACAACCATCGCCGGAAAGACCGGATGCTCGCCCAAGGGCCCTGCGATCGACCGGCCCGACCGCACCGAGTCCTGCACCTCGTGGAGCGCCTTCTGAAGCACCCAGTTGTTCGAGGTGTCGGCGACGATCGCGAGGGCCTGCAGAATCGGCACGCCCGACCGGGTCATCGTCGAGAGGTTGCGCGTGACCCGTGCGATCGCGACCTTCTGGAAGAGCGCGCCGAATACCGGAAGCTTGAGCTTGAGCGGATCGGCGAAGGCTCGCACCCGGTCGGTGTGCTTGTTCTTGCGCCACCAAACGGCGAACACGACCCCGGCAACGATGAGCAGGGGAACGCCCCAGATCGCATTCTCCGACAACACGACGAGAATCTGGGTCGGCACCGGCAGCTCTCCGCCGAGATCGGCGAACATGCCCTTGAACACCGGCACGATGAACACGATCATGCCGACAACGGCGACGAGCGCCATAACGAGCACCACCAAGGGATAGGTCATCGCCGACTTGATCGTCGACATGAGCTTGACGTCCTTCTCGAACGTCGTCGCGACCGACTCGAGCGACTGATCGAGGAAGCCGCCGACCTCACCGGCACGTACGAGATGGATCATGAGCGGCGGGAATACCGCGCCGTGTTTGGCGAGCGCCTCCGAAAGCGACGAGCCGGTCTCGACTTGGGTGCGCACGATGCCGAGCGTTCGGGCGAGCTTCTTGTTCTCGGTCTGCTCGGCAAGGATGTTGAGCGCCTTGAGCAGCGAGAGGCCAGCGGCGACCATCGTCGCCATCTGCCGCGACATCACCGCGAGATCCTGGAGCTTGACGCCCTTCTCCAAGACACCAAAATTGAGCTCCATCTGGAGTCCCGTGCCGGTGGACGACTGGTTGATCTCCACGGGCGTCAGGCCCATCGTGCGCAGGCGGGTGACGACCGCGCCCTCGTTGGGTGCTTCGACTTTGCCCTTGACAAGCTTGCCGCCGGAATCCCGTCCCTTATAGGCGTACGTCAATGCGTTGCTCATCGCTGCGCTCCGAAGTCCGAGGCGAATGCGGCTGCCCCTGGGTCGTTGTCGCCCGTGCGGTGCACGAGGCGTTTGAAGTCCTCTTGGTCGTGCACCTTTTCGAGCGCCGCCCCGTACGTGACGGCCCCGCTGTTGACCAAGTCGGCCAGGTGCTGGTCCATCGTGTGCATCCCAAACGCACGGCCTGCCTGCATGGCCGACCGGATCTGGTAGGTCTTGCCCTCGCGGATCAGGTTCGCGATCGCCGGTGTCGTGACGAGCACTTCGGTAGCGACAGCGCGGCCGACTCCCGACGCCTTCTTGACGAGGGTCTGGCAGACGACACCTTGCAGTGTCGCGGCGAGCTGGGCACGCACCTGGCCCTGTTGGTGCGGCGGGAACACGTCGATCACGCGGTCGATCGTCTGGGCCGCATCCTGCGTGTGCAGAGTCGCGAAGACGAGGTGACCGGTCTCTGCGGCCGTCAGCGCGACCGAGATGGTTTCGAGGTCGCGAAGCTCACCGATGAGGATGACGTCGGGGTCTTGCCGCAGCACGTGCTTGAGCGCGTTCGCGAAGCTCTGCGTGTCCGCCCCGACCTCGCGTTGGTTGACGAGCGACCGCTTGTTCGAGTGCATGAACTCGATCGGGTCTTCGACCGTGACGATGTGGTCGGACCGCGTCGTGTTGACGAGGTCGACAAGGGCCGCGAGCGTCGTCGACTTGCCGGAGCCGGTCGGCCCGGTGACGAGCACAAGGCCGCGCGGCAGTTTGCCGAACTCACCCACGACGTCGGGGATGCCGAGCGCGGTGAGCGGTTTGATCTCGGTGGGGATGAGACGGAACGCCCCGCCGATCGCACCGCGCTGCAGGTAGAAGTTGACGCGGAAGCGCGACTCCTCAGAGAGCGTGAACGCGAAGTCGAGTTCGAGCACCTCGTCGAACTGTGCCTGCTGCTCGTCGGTGAGGAGGCTGTAGAGGGCGGCCGCGACGCGCTCACGGTCCCAGGGCGGCATGCCCTCGATCGGACGCAGGCCGCCGTCGATGCGGATCATCGGTGAAGCGCCGATCGAGATGTGGAGGTCCGACGCCCCCTCGGTGACGACCGTTTCGAGCGCCGTCAGCAGTTCGGCATCCACCCGGGCGCGCGCCGCGAGCGTGAAGTCGTCGGGGATGAAGGCCGGTCGTGCCGGCTTCTCGAGCCGTTGACTGATGGGCGGGATGATCGTGAAATCCGGGATCGGCAGGCCGGGGGACCCGGGCGCCGGCGTGTAGCCGGGGATCGCCCCCTCGCCGGGAGCGGGAGTGAATCCCGGGATCGCGGCGGGCGGCGCGGGGGTGTAACCCGGAATCGCGTCGGGAGGTGGAGCCGGGGCCGACGCCGCAGCGTCGACGGTCGCGACCGCGGGGGGCGGCAATTGCGAGAGATCGACGGTCGTCGACCCCGGCTGCATGGGTGGCTGCACTCCGCGCGGGGGCGGCATCGCCCCGGCAGCCCCGGGAACCCCGAGCGGCGGATTCGCCGGATCGGTTACCGGGATCTCATAAATGGGCTTGTTCACGTGCGGTACCCCTTCCCTCGTGAACGACCACGGATGCCGGCGCTCACGCGACGACTCGCAGAATCTCTTCGACCGACGTCAAGCCGAGAAGGGCTTTCGCCCAGCCGTCCTGACGCAGGGTCGACATCCCTTGCTCGATCGCGAGGCGACCGATCTCGGCGCTCGACGCGCGGGCCACCGCGAGCCGCTCGATGTCTTCGGTGACCGGCATGACTTCGTGCAGGGCGATGCGGCCGCGGTACCCGGTGTTCGAGCACGACGTGCAGCCTGTCGCCTTGAAAAGCGTTGGTTGCTCGTCGCCGGGCTGCGCGAACCGCATCGCCTGGAGGTCTTCGAACGTCGGCTGGTACTGGGTCTTGCACCGGTCGCAGAGCCTGCGCGCGAGCCGCTGGGCGACGATGCAGTCGAGCGCCGACCCGACGAGGAACGGCTCGATCTCCATCTCGATGAGCCGGGTCACGGCACTCGGCGCGTCGTTGGTGTGCAGGGTCGAGAGCACCAGGTGGCCGCCTTCTGGGATCCGGTGCAATAGTAGTCCGCTCCCCA
>CAZCEE010000064.1:0-9902 GCA_964497165.1 uncultured Schumannella sp.
GGCATCCCTGCTGCTCGCCGCGCTCGCCACCCGCGCGGGCGACCGGGTCGACCTCCTCGTGCACGATCGCGTCGTTCGCGGGCGCGTGCAGGGCGCGACCGGCGCCGATCTGCTGGCGAAAATGGTCGACGTGCTCGCCCCCATCGAACCGGAGCTGCTCGAAGGCGACTGGCACGCCATCCCGGAACTCGTGCGCGGCGTCACCACCCAGAAGGCCCTCGTCGTCATCCTGACCTCGATCGACACCCCCGGCGGTTCGCGCCCGTTGCTCGCCATGCTGCCGACCCTCACCCGGCGGCACACCGTCGTCGTCGCGGCGGTCACCGACCCCGGAGTCGTCGCCGCCACTCGCGAGCGCGGCGGCAGCGACGAGGTCTACCGCGCGGCCTCGGCCGAACGTGCCCTGCTCGACGTCGCCCGCGTCGCGGCCGCGATCGGGCAGGTCGGTGCGGAGGTGGTCACCGCCCCGCCCGCCGACCTGCCACCGGCCCTCGCCGACCGCTACCTCGCGCTGAAGGCCGCCGGGCGTCTCTAAGGCGTGTCGACGCGGCGGCCCGCTATGCGTCCGAAAGTCATGCGGCCTCCTCGGCGTCCGCCGCGACCGGCTCACCCAAGTGGGTCACCGAGCGGATGAGCAGGCGCGAGTACGGATGTTGCGGATTCTCGATCAGCGCCTTCGTCGAGTTCGTCTCGACGACCTCGCCCCGGTAGAGCACCACCGCGCGCTGGCACAGCTGACTCATCGTCGAGATGTCGTGGGTGATGAAGACCACCGTCATCCGGTACTCGCGCACCAGCGATGCGAGCACTCCGAGCACCTGTGCACGCACCGACATGTCGAGAGCCGCGAGCGGCTCGTCCAGAACCAGCATGCGCGGCCGGACGCTCACCGCACGTGCGATCGCGACGCGTTGACGCTGCCCGCCGCTGAGCTGATGGGGGTATCGGCTCGCCATGCTCGTCGGCAATCCGACGAGCTCGAGGCTCTCCATCGCGCGGCTGCGGGATTCCGCGGCGCGCAGATCGCCGCGGATCACGAGCGGCTCCGCGACCAGATCGCCGACGCTCATCCTCGGATTCAACGATAGCGAAGGGTTCTGGAACACCGCCTGCACCGTCCGTCGCCACCTCCTGAGCGCACTGCCGCGCAACGCCGAGACCTCGACACCCTCAAAGAGGTAACTACCGCTCGTCAGCGGCACCAGCCCGAGCAGGATCTTGCCGAGGGTCGACTTGCCCGTCCCGCTCTCGCCGATCACCGCGACCGTCTCGTGCTCCGCGAAGTCGAGGGAGACGTTCTTGAGCACCCGGTGCTTGCCGAAGGACTTCGAGACGCCGTCGAGCCGGATCATCCTCGAGCCCCCTTCTCCGCCCAGCACCAGGTCGAGTGATCGTGCCCGATCTGAGTCGCCGAGGGGAACTCGGTTCGGCAGACGTCGAGCACCCGGGGGCACCGATTGGCGAACGGGCAGCCGGGAGCCGAATCGCGCACCATCTCCAGCTGGCCCGGGATGCCCGTGGACGCCCCGGGATCCCCGCCGACGACCGGAGTGGATCGGATCAGGCCGATCGTGTACGGATGCCGGGGATCGCCGAGCACCTGATCCCGGGGGCCGATCTCGACGAGCCGCCCGGCGTAGACGACCGCGATGCGCTCCGAAACGGCCCGGACGACGTTGAGGTCGTGCGAGACGAACACGAGAGCCATCCGCCGTTCCCGGCGGATTCGGTTCAGCAGCGCGATGATCTCGCTCTGCGAGCTCACATCGAGGGCGGTCGTGGGCTCGTCGGCGACGAGCAGCTCGGGGTCCTGGATGAGCGCCATCGCGATCGCGACGCGCTGGTTCATCCCCCCGCTGAGCTGGTGGGGGTATTTCGACAGCACCCGCTCGGGATCGAGCGCAACGGCCCGGAGGTCGTCGCGGATCCGAGCCGCGATGGCTTTCCGGCTGAGACCGCCGAGCCGCGCGGCCTCGTACAACTGGCTGCGGATCGTGCGCACCGGGTTGAGCGAGCCCGTCGGGTCCTGGAGGATCAATCCGACCCGTCGCCCGCGGAGTGCGGCGAGCCGCCGTTTGCTCGCTCCGACGACGGGGGCTCCGCCGAACTCGATCGACCCTCCGACGATCGCCCCGGCTGGCAGGAGACCCAGGATCGCCAGACCCAGCAGCGTCTTACCGCTGCCCGACTCCCCCACCACCCCGAGCGCCTCCCCCGGGCCGATCGCGAGCGTCACCTCGCTCACGGCGTTGACCACGTGCCCGTCACGGGTGGGGAACATCACCGAGAACCCTGCGAACTCGCAGAGGTCCTCGTCTCGTGCAGCGACCTGCGTCATCCGAATCTTCTCCTCTGGCCCATTCCGTCAACGCCTCGCGTTCAGCGGATCGAATGCGTCGTTGGCTCGATCGCCCGCGATGTTCGATGCCAAGGCGATCGAGGCCAGCAGCACCACGGGGATGATGATCAGAAGCGGATACGACGAGATGTACACCTGCGCGTTCGAGATCATCAGGCCGAGCGAGACGTTGGGCGGCTGAACGCCGAGGCCCAGGTATCCGAGCGACGATTCGATCAGGATCCCCTCCCCGAAGCTCTGGGTCATCAGAACGACGATCGAGCGTTGCGCATTCGGGAGGATGTGCCGCGACAGGAGCCGGGTCGTCGTCGCGCCGCTGACTTTGGCGAGAGCGACGAAGTCGGACTCGCGCAGAACCACGACCTCGCTCCGCACGACACGGGCGAACGGCACCCAGTTGGACAACGCGATCGCCACGATGACCGTCACCTGGGACGGCCCGAGCGCCATGGCCACGGCGACGGCCACGAAGATAAGCGGCAGGGCGAGCTGCGCGGCGACGAGCTGGGAGACGATGCTGTCGATGAACCCGCCGAAGTAGCCGCTCAGCAGGCCGATCGCCGCGCCGAGAAGACCCGCGCCGAATGCGGCCGTCGCCGCGACGACGAGCGACGACCGGACGCCGTGGGCCAGCTGGCTGACCACGTCCCGGCCGAGGTTGTCGGTGCCCAGGGGATGGTCCCAGGCGCCGCCCAGCCACACGGGGGGAAAGTAGCTGTTCGCGAGATCGGTGAGCACCAGGTCGCGGGGCGCGATGACGGGCTGCAGGATCGCGAACAACGCGACGAGGAGCAGCCAGCTGCACGCGGCGACGAGCGCTGGCTCGCGGCGGGCGAACCCGAGGAAGGAGCGTCGAGGGCGGATCATCCGCGTGCCGCCTTGGTGTCGATGCGCACGCGCGGGTCGAGCGCGGCGCAGACGATGTCGACGAGCACGTTGACCACGAGGAAGCCCGCCGCGCCGATCACCACGGCCGCCCGGATGAGCGCCTGGTCGCGGGCGGCCACCGCGTCGACGAGGAGCTTGCCGAGCCCCGGGATGCCGAAGACGCTCTCGGTGATCACGGCACCGGTCAGCAAGGCGCCGAGCTGGAGTCCGCCGTACGTGATCACCGGGCTGAGCGACGGCCGGAGGGCGTGACGCAGAACCACCCATCCGTCGTCGAGGCCTTTCGCCCGGGCCAACAGCACGTAAGGGCTGCGGAGCACGTCGATCATCGAGGTCCTCATCAGGCGGATCTGCATCGACATGACCCCGATCGCGAGTGACAGCACGGGCAGCACGATCTGCGGCGGGGAGCCCCAGCCCCCTGCGGGGAGCAGCCGCGCATTGACCGCGAACACCAGGATCAGGACGATGCCGACCACGAACGACGGGATCGCGAGACCCACCGTCGCGACGACGGCCGCGAAGGTGTCGGACACGGAGCCCTTGCGCATCGCGGCGAGCACGCCGAGAGGAAGGCCGAGGACGAGGCCCAGGCACAGCGCGAGCACCGCGATGAAGCCGGTCACCGGGAATCGCGAGCCGATGACCGACAGGGCAGGGCGGTTGAACTGCGTCGAGGTGCCGAAGTCGCCCGTGACGGCGTGGGCGATGAAGTCGACGAACTGCACGGGCAGCGGCCGGTCGTAGCCGAGCTCGTGCCGCAACTGCTCGTACTGCTCCTGCGTGTGCTCGGGCGGCAACAGCAACAGCACGGGATCGCCGATCGCGCTCGTGATGAGGAATACCAAGACGGCGACGAAGAGCAAGGTGACGGCTCCTTGCAGCGCCCGGCCGACGACGAAGCGGATCACTCTCGGCGGTCGTCGGACTCGGGCCGCATGCGCTCGAGCGCGTAGGCACAGCGGTACAGGTGGTCTTCGCGAAAGTACCGGCCGACGAACTGCGCGCTCATCGGCAGCTCGCCCGGGTTCGCGACGGGATAGGCGAGCGCCGGATGACCTGTCTGGTTGAACGGCATCGTGTTGACGCTGGTGACGCGGGCCGTGCCCGCGAACCCCGGCAGCCCCACCTTCGTCAGCACCGCCTCGAGCTGGTCGCGATACTCCGGGTAGGTCACCAGCTCGGCGGGAAAGAACGGGATCGTGGGCATCAGGAGCACGTCGACCTCTTCGAACGCGGCGTCGTACATCGCCCGCATCCGGATCCTGGCGTTCATCGCCGCCGCGTAGAGGCTGCCGCGCCAGCGGCGCCGCGCGAACTCAGCGGTCATGTGGCGCAGCTTGTACCCCGGGGGAACCAGTTCGGGCTTCGCGGCCCGGGCCCGCGCGACGGCGAGACTCACCGACGTGGGAATCGGAGCGAGCGAGAACGCCCCGGTGTAGCCACTGTCGGCGAGGAGCCTGCTGCCCTCCGAGCCTATCGACAGACCGACCGCCCCGGACTTCGGATGATCGGGCAGCGAGATCGTGCTGACGACGGCGCCGAGGCGCTCGAGGTCGGCGGCCACGAGTTCGATGCGCTCGCGAATCGCGGGCTCCGTTCCCTCGGGGCAACCCTCCACGAGGAGCCCGATGCGAAGACCGGCGACACCGTCCGCGATGGTGGACATCACGTCGAACGACTCGGGGACACCGCCCTGCCGGTGGTCGAAGCCGTCCCGTCCGGCGATCGCCTGGAAGGCGAGGGCATTCAACTCGACGGTGCGCGTGAGCGGACCGACAGCATCCACGCTGGGGTCTGACCCGATGATCCCATAGTGCGAGATCGCGCCGTAGGTGGGCTTCAGCCCGACGACGCCGCAGAAGGCCGCCGGGATCCGCACGGAGCCGCCCTGGTCGCCGCCGATGGCGATGTCGCACTCTCCCGCCGCGACCGCCGCACCGCCACCCGACGACGACCCGCCGACAGCGCGCCCCGGGGCCGCCGGATTGAGGGGCTTCGGGTGGCCCCCGCGTCCTCCCCGCTCCGTTCCGGGCATGGAGAAGTTGTCCATGTTGTTCTTGCCGACGATGGTCGCACCGGCGGCCAGCAGGCGCGTGACGATCGGCGCGTCGAACGTCGCTCGATTGCCTTCGAGCATCGTCGAACCGTAGGTGAGCGGAGCGCCCTCGAGCGGAATGTGGTCTTTGAGCCCCACCGTGACGCCGTTGAGCGGACCGTCGCCATCGCTCGTGACCTGCCCACGCCAGAGCCAGGCGCCGTACGGATCCGGCTGGTCGGCGGGTGCTGGCTCCAGATGCCGACCGGGCACGGAGGGCATCTCCGGCTCCCAGGAGCCCTGCTCCTCGTAGAACCGGTCCAGGAACTCGATCTGCTGATTGATCCGGTCGTGGTAGATCTCGAGGTCGTCCTCCTGGAGCTGGAAGCCCAGGGAGCGGGCGACCTCATCGACCTCCTGCTTCGAGTAGTGCTGAGCACCCATTGCGGCACCTCTTTCCTTCGTGTTCTGCCGATGCCCGCGTCGAGCGACACGGAGTGACACCGGGGCGGGGAGCCCGTTCGCACCCCGCCCCGGTGCGTCAGTCGGCGATGCCGAACTGCTCGAGGATGACCTTCTCCTGGCCGGGGGTCGGCGACCACGTGATGCCGTCGCGCATCGCGCCGATGACCGAGAACTGGCCGATGAAGATCGCCGGCGGGTTGTCGTGGTTGTACTGGAAGATCTCCCGCTCCATGGCGCGCCGCTCCTCGACGTCTGCGATGGTCTGAGCCTGCGCGATCATCGTGTCGAGCTCCGGGTCGCACCAGTAGTTCAGCCCGGCGTCGGCGCAGAGGGTGAGGACAGCCAGGCTCGCCGATCCGTTGAAAAGGCTGTTCGAGAGGTTGCCCAGGATCATCTCCGACGGCAGGGTGTGGTCCCGCCGCTGGGCCAGCATCGTCGGGACCTCCATCAGGTTGATCTCGACCTTGACTCCGATCTTGCTCAGATCGCTGACGACCGCCTGGACGACGTCTTGACCGAGGAGGGCTCCGGGGTTCATCGCGAGCTCGAGGGTCCGATCGAAGTCCCAGTTCGCATCTTCGAGAAGCGCGACGGCCGCGTCGGGGTCGTAAGGGTAGGGTTCGATCTCCGGCGCGACGTTTGTCGGGTCCAGCGACGCGATCGGGGTCATCGTCCCCTGGTAGATGGTCTCGAGAATGGCCTCCTTGTCGACGGCGAGATTGAAGGCCTGGCCGACGCGCGGATCGGTGAACTCCGGGAGATTCCGCATCTGGAAGCCGATGGCCAGGTTGTTGCCGGCTGGAGACGTCGTCACGACGAAGCCGGAGCTCTCCAGTCCGCTGATTTGACTCGGCTGCACGGCCGAGGCGTAATCGACGTCGCCCGACTCCAGCCGAGCGACGCGTGCGGCCGGGTCGCTGACGAAGAAGATCTCGGCGGCCTCGAAAGTCGGCAGCTCGCCCCAGTAGTCGTCATTGCGCTCGAACCGGAGCGACTGGCCGACGGCGAGCGAGTCGAACACGTACGGACCGGATCCGATCGGATGCTCGACGAACTGCTCGATGCCGCCCGCCGCCTCGACCGCGGCCTTGGGCATGATGAGTCCCGAGGTGAACGCCAGACCGTTCACAAGCACCGGGGCGGGCCTGGGCGTATAGACAGTGAAGACGAACTCGTCATCGACCTCGACCCGATCGATCGCGGGCAGGTAGGACTTGTTCGTCGGCGCGGGCAGCTCCGGGGTCAGACCCGCCGTTCGTTCGAGGCTGAACTTCACGTCTTCCGCCGTCAGGTGGGATCCGTCGTGGAACAACACGTCATCGCGCAGGGTGAAAGTCTGCGCCGTGTAGTCCTCGTTCGGCTCGTATTCGGTGACCAGATAGGGCTGCGGGATTCCCTCGTCGTCGAACTTGTACAGCGGGTCGTAGAGCGAATACACGGCGAGCTGCGCCGATCCTCCCGGAGCGATCGCGGCGTCGAAGGACGTGGCGGCGATCTCGAGCTGTGTCGCGATTCGGATGAGATCCGTCGCCGACTCGTCGTCCGGAGTCGTCGAGGCGCACCCCGAAACGATGAGCGATGCCGCTCCCAGAGCGGCGACGAGCCCGAGTGCTCGGACCGTGCCTCCGGGAGTTCGCTGGTGAGACAAGGCGTTCAAGGCGGACATTCCTTTCATAGGGGTAGTGGAATGTGGTGCCTGAGTGACGCTACGCGCGCCTCGTTTCGCCCGTGTTTCGGATGGGGGCCCTAATGTTTATTCTTTGTTTCGGCGCGGCGAATTAATTCGGGATCATCGCACGCGTCGACATGGCGTTCCGAGTGGAACGCCATGTCGAGACCGCGGCGGCGAACTATCCGTTCATCCGCCTCCGGCGATTCACGAACCAGCAGAGGATGGCGCCGAGGATGAGGGCAGTTCCTCCCGCGACGAAACCGACACGCGCGCTCCAGATCTCGGCGATCGAGCCGAGTGCGAACCCCCAGACGGCGATGCCGCCGGTGAGGATCGCGCTGTAGGCCGCCATCACCCGGCCGCGGATCTTGGCAGGAGACCCCAGTTGCACGATGGTGTTCGCAGTCGTCAGAGTCTGCATAGAAGCGAAGCCCATCACCGGCGCGACGATTAGGAACATCGACGTCGACGTCGACAGTCCCGCCGCGATCTGGAAGACGCCGAGGATCAGCAGCGCGAGGAACAGATAGCGAAGTCCCAACTCCTGGCGCCGAGCGGACATCAGCGCACCGATCAGTGCACCCAGCGCGAAGAGGGCCACCGCCACACCGAACTCCTCGGCGCCACCGACGAGCACTTTCGTAATCATCAAAAGCGTTGCATTCTCGATATTGGACCCGAATAGCGCCGCTATTCCGGTTCCCATTAGCGCGACGAGCGCGGTCGGCGATCTCCTAATGTGATCGAGTGTGGATATCGGCGCATTTGGCGGGGGCAGCGACATCGCGTCCTGGGGTTCAGGCTTTCTCAATGCAATCATCTGAATGCTCAGCAGAACCGGAATGTAGCTGAACGCATTCAGTGTGATGATCCACCCCGCGGCCGAGATGCCCGACCCCATCGCCGCGATCAGACCGCCGGCGATGGCCGAACCGATCGCCCGCGCCGAGTTGAAGGAGATCGAGTTGATCGCGACTGCGCTCGGCAAGTCGGCGCGACCGACCACCGTCCCGACGAACGCGTGCCGCACCGGCGCGTCGAAGGCGCTCACCACGCCGAAGGCACCGATCAGCATAAGCACGGTCGGGGTGGTCGCGGTGCCGCCGATGGCGAGGATCCCGAGGATCAAGGACGCGACAGCCATTCCCGCCTGGGTGGTCTGCAGAAGACGTCGCCGGTCCCAGCGATCCGCTAGGTGCCCGGCGACCGGCGCCAAGAGCAGCGTGGGCGCGAACTGCAGCGCTGCCGCCGTGCCGAGCACGACGCCGTTGCTGTCGCTCACGAGCAGGACGAGCCATCCCTGGGCGATCCGGTGCATCCAGGTGCCGAGGTTGGAGACGACGCCTCCGAGCGCGTAGATCCGGTAGTCCCGATTATGGAGGGCGCGCAGCCCCCACCTCACGATTGTCCGAGCTTGCGGAGGACGACGACGGCCGCCCTGAGGATTTCGACATCGTGTGAAGGAAGCTCCTCGAGGCGGCGGGCGAGCCACTCCTCACGCATCCGCCGATCATCGAGGAGGACGTCACGACCGAGGTCGGTGAGCGAGACGATGACACGGCGACCGTCGAGTTCGTCGGAGCGGCGGGCGATGAAGCCCTTCCGCTCGAGCTTGTTGAGGGCCTGGGTCATCGACTGCGGCCGCACGAGCTGGATCCGCGCCAGTTGCCCGACGAGCAGATCACCCTCGCGGGCGAGGCAGGACAGCAGGGCAACCTGTGGGCCGGTGGCCGGGGTGTTGACGGGCCGTGAGCGCGCGAGTTGACGGTTCGCCCTCGTGATCGCGAACCGGAGCTCGAACGCCAGCGGCGGTCGCTCGTCCTCCGGGTCCTGGTCGGCGGTCTCTGTCACAGAATCGACAGTATACCTACACAGGCTGCCTACACAAATTGCCTACATAGATCACCTACACAAATCCTGCCCAGGCCCGATGGCGCATCGTCGCCCATCCTGGGAAAGCGCTGGACATCGGGGTAACGCCCGCAAGCACCTGCCGTCGCGCCTCGCCCGCCTGCGCGAGCTTGACGGCCGCACGTCGGTCATGGTGCGCGGCCAGGGCACCGACTCCCTGCGCGAGTACGTGGGCGGCGACGACGTCAGGTCACTCGACTGGCGGGCCACCGCGCGGCGTCGAGACCCGGCGGGCGGTGGCGTGAAACTCGTCGTACGCACCTGGCGCCCCGAGCGAGACCGCCGTGTCGTCATCGTCATCGACTCGTCGCGTACGTCGGCGGCGCGGATCGCCGACGAGCCCCGCCTCGACACCGCGTTCGAGGCATCCCTGCTGCTCGCCGCGCTCGCCACCCGCGCGGGCGACCGGGTCGACCTGCTCGTGCACGATCGCGTCGTGCGTGGGCGCGTGCAGGGCGCGACCGGTGCCGACCTCCTGGCAAAGATGGTCGACGTGCTCGCCCCCATCGAAGCAGAGCTGCTCGAAGGCGACTGGCACGCCATCCCGGAACTCGTGCGCGGCGTCACCA
>CAZCEE010000065.1:0-9695 GCA_964497165.1 uncultured Schumannella sp.
GCGTCGTACAGCGGCCGCAGGTAGGGGTCGATCTTCTCGTAGAGCGTGCCGGGCAGGAAGCCGAGCCGCTCGCCCGCCTCGATCGCCGGCCGGCTGAGGATGATGCGGTCGACCTCTTTGCGCTGCAACGCCTGCACGGCTTTCGCCATCGCGAGGTAGGTCTTACCGGTACCGGCGGGCCCGATGCCGAACACGATCGTGTTCTGATCGATCGCGTCGACGTACGCCTTCTGCCCCAGTGTCTTCGGGCGGATGCTCTTGCCGCGGCTGGTGAGGATCGCCTGGCTGAGCACCTCCGCCGGACTGCCTTCACCACGCTCCAGGATGCGGGCGCCCGCGGTCACATCGGTCTCGCCGAGGTCGACGCCGTTCTTCACCATCGCCACGAGTTCCTGCACGAGGCGCTCGGCGGAGCGCACCTGCTCGTCGGGGCCCTCGAGGGTCACGCGATTGCCGCGCACCAGCACGGTCACATCGGGGAAGCTCTTCTCGATCGTCGAGAGCAGACGGTCCTGCGGCCCGAGCAACCGGACCATCGCGACGCCGTCGACCTCGAGTTCCGCACGCTGTGGATCAGCAGAGCCGGGGTCGGTCACGCCATCCGCCCTTCCGGCAGGCCGCCGCCCAAGACGTGCGCATGCACGTGGAACACCGTCTGGCCGACATCCGACCCGGTGTTGAAGACCAGCCGGTACTGCCCGCCGCAGTGCTCGTCGGCGAGACCCTGCGCGATGCCGACGATCTCGGCCAGCAGCGTCGGGTCGCCGGCGGCAAGCGCCGTCACGTTCGGGTGCTCCCCCGACTTCGGGAAGACGAGCAGATGCACGGGAGCCTGCGGCGCGATGTCGCGAATGGCGAGCACGCGCTCGTTCTCGAACACCTTCGTCGACGGGATCTCTCCCGCGACGATGCGCTCGAACACGCTCAGCTCCGACATGACCTCCAGCTTACGGTTCGACACGCTTCCGGGCAGGCCCGGGCGCTACTCACCGCGAGGGCCAGGCGTCGGTCACCACCTGGCGAGGCGGGAATTGAGCACCGCGAGGGCTGCGGGGCCAGCTGTGGAGGTGCGAAGAACCTCGGGCCCGAGCCGCACAAGCGTCGCCCCTGCGGCAGCGAGGGCTTCGAGTTCGCGCGGTGCGATCCCACCCTCTGGGCCGACGACGAGGGTGATCCGGTGGCCGTCAATCTCGACTTCGGTGAGCGCGGCGGCCGCGGTCGGTTCGAGCACCAGGATGCGACCCGGCAGGTTCGCGAGCGCCGCCGTCGTCGCGATCGGCTCGACGACGGGTACCCGCGACCGGATCGACTGCTTCGTGGCCTCCCGCACGATCGAGGCCCAGCGCTCTCGACCCTTCGCGGCCTTCGCCCCCTCCCAGCGCGAGATCGACCGTTCGGCCGACCAGGGGATCACTCCTGACACTCCGAGTTCGGTCGCCGCCTGCACGGCGAGCTCATCCCGGTCACCCTTCGCGAGCGCTTGGGCGAGCCACACCTCCGGAACGGGAGCTGGATGCCGGGCTGCCACCTCCACCTCGACGGTGACGACCCCGCCGTCGATCGATGCCACTGCCCCCGTCGCGATGAGTCCGTCGCCGTCGGAGACCGAGATCCGCTCCCCGACCCGCACGCGGGCGACCGTGATCGCGTGCCGCGCCTCATCGCCCGTGACCTGCACGACCGACCCGGCCACGACATCCCTCCCCTGCAGCTCGGGGGCGAGGTACAGGGATGCCACCCGCTCACGCTACTCACCGATCGGCGGGGTGACGCGACCATTTGCAGGAAACGACGGCCCGTCGGCGGCGATCAGCGGGGCAACCCGGCAGACGGTGGCCGGATCTTCCTGCAAACGGGATAGTTCCGCGGGTGGTGAACCCGAGGCAGAAAGTCCTCAGACGCCGAGGAAGCGGTCGCGGAGCTTCGCGAAGAGACCCTGCTGGAAGGTGGCGAACTCGGGCGGGACGGGGCGGCGGGAGGCGGCGAAGTCCTGCATGAGCTTCTGCTCCTTGGAGTTGAGTCGCACCGGCGTGACCACCTGGATGCCGACCCGCAGGTCGCCGCGACCCTGACCGCGCAGGTGGGTGATGCCGCGATCTTTGATCGTGACGACGTCGGCGCTCTGCGTGCCCGGCTTGATCTCGATCGTGACGTCGCCGTCGAGCGAGGCGAGGTTCACCTGGGTGCCGAGCACGGCATCCGTCATCTGCACTTCGAGCGTCGCGAGTAGGTCGTCGCCGTTGCGGCTGAAGACTTCGTGGTGCTTGACCTTCACCTCGAGGTAGACGTCGCCGTTCTGACCGCCCGCGGGACCCGACTCGCCCTGGCCGGGGAGGTGCAACCGGGTGCCGGTCTCGACGCCGGCAGGAATGTCGAGCGAGAGGGTGCGCTTGGCGCGCACCCGGCCCTGGCCCGCGCAGGTCGGGCAGGGGTTCGGGATGACGGTGCCGTAGCCGCGGCAGGTGCCGCACGGGCTCGACGTCATCACGTTGCCGAGCAAAGACCGTACGGCTCGCTGGATCTGGCCGGTGCCGCGGCAGATGTCGCACGTGACCGGTGAGGGTCCGGGGGCGCAGCACGATCCCGCGCAGGTCTCACAGGTGATCGCCGTGTCGACCTCGATGTCGCGGTGCACGCCGAAGACGACCTCCTCGAGCGTGATCTCCAGGCGTAGCAGCGAGTCCTGGCCACGCTCGCGGCGAGATCGCGGTCCGCGAGAGTTCTGCGCGGCGCCGAAGAAGGTCTCGAAGATGTCGCCGAAGCCGAACCCTCCGCCGCCGGCTCCGCCGAAGCCGGCTTGTGGCCCGAGGTCATACCGCTCGCGCTGGTCGGAATCGCTCAGCACGTCGTAGGCGTGGGTCACGAGCTTGAATCGCTCGGCCGCCTCGTCACTCGGATTCACGTCGGGATGCAGCTCGCGTGCGAGCTTCCGGTACGCCTTCTTGATCTCCTCGGGGGTGGCACTCTTGTCCACCCCGAGGACTCCGTAATGGTCGGTCACTCTTACCGATCGTCCTCACCGAGCAGCCGCGTCAGGTAGCGCGCAACTGCACGCACGGCTGCCATGTTGTTCGAATAGTCCATGCGGGTCGGGCCGAGCACCCCGAGGTGCGCCAGCCCCCCACCGGTGGTCGTGTAGCCGGTCGCCACCACACTCGTCTCGCCGAGGCCCGGCGTCTCGTGCTCGTGGCCGATGCTGGCGCGCACCTCGTCGACCTCGATCTCCATCTCGCCGAACAGTTTGAGCATCGTCACCTGCTCTTCGAGGGCTTCGAGCACGGGGTAGATGCTGCCGCGGAAGTCGCGCTCGGTGCGGGCGAGGTTGGCTGCGCCCGCCATGACGAGGCGGTCTTGTCGGTTCGCGGCGACCTGCTCGCCGAGGCTGGCGACGACCGCGTGCACCAGGTCGGGATGCTCGCGCGGGAACGCGGCAGGCAGGGTTCCGAGTTTCGCGGCGACGTCGGCGAGCGCGAGCCCGCCGAGTTCGGCGTTGACGCGACCGCGCAGGTCGGCGAGGGCGTCGTCGTCGATGGTGGTCGCGACATCCAATAGGCGCTGGTCGACCCGGCCGGTGTCGGTGATCAGAACCGTCATGAGACGGGTGGGTCCGAGGGCGACGATCTCGACGTGGCGCACCCGCGCGCTGCCGAAGGAGGGGTACTGGGCGAGGGCGACCTGGCTGGTGAACTGCGACAGCAGCCGCACCGTGCGGGAGAGAACATCGTCGAGGTCGACCGCTTCGCCGAGGAAGGTTTCGATCGCCTGGCGCTGCGCCGAGGTGAGCGGACGCAGCTCGGTGAGCTGGTCGACGAACACCCGGTAGCCCTTGTCGGTCGGCACGCGGCCGGACGAGGTGTGCGGAGCCGCAATCAGCTCCTCTTCTTCGAGCTGGGCCATGTCGTTGCGGATCGTGGCGGCGGAGACGCCGAAGGCGTGCCGTTCGACGATCGCCTTCGATCCGACGGGCTCACGTGACGCGACATAGTCCTGCACGATGACCCGAAGCACCTCGAGGCTGCGCTCGGAGACCATCCGATCAGCCCCCTTCGCGGTTAGCACTCGTGTCGAACGACTGCCAATGATAGCGCGACACGCCGTTACCCGACCGTTGCATCGCGGATTCCGCACGCGCTAGCTTGTGGTCTGTACTTGCGCTTCACCGACGCCGGCGATCCGCCCGGCATCCGCTCACCGAAAGGCAGTACTGACATGACCACTCCCACCCCTCAGCCCGCCGCTCCTCAGCCGGCTCCGCCCCTGACGGAGGCCGAGGACAAGCAGTGGGCCTCGTTCGCTCACTTCGGTGGCGTGCTCGGCATCCTGCCCGCGCTCATCATCTGGCTCATCTTCAAGGACCGCGGCGCCAAGACCAACGTCGAAGGCAAGGAGGCGCTGAACTTCCAGATCGGCGTCACCATCGTTCAGGTCGCGCTATACATCCTCGGCACGATCCTCGCGTTCGTGCTGATCGGCTTCCTGTTCTACTTCCTCGCGTTCCTCGTGTGGGTCGCCATGGTGATCTTCTCGATCCTCGGTGGCGTCAAGGTCAACGGTGGCGGAAGCTACCGCTACCCGGTCGCGATTCGACTCATCAAGTAGTCGAGACTCACTAGTCGAGAGTTTCATGAGGAGCCGGGCCTTCGGGCTCGGCTCCTTGCTTTAATGGCGCCATGACCGAACCCACTCCCTACTCGCAGCCGTCCCCGCCCCTGAGCCCGGCAGACGAGAAGACCTGGTCGGTGCTCGTACACATCGGCGGCATCTTCTTCCAATGGATCGCGCCGCTCATCGGCTACCTGCTGCTGAAGGATCGCGGCCCGTTCGTGCGGTACAACATGGTGGCGGCGCTCAACTTCCAGCTCACGCTGCTGATCGCCTACGTCGTCGGCGTCGCGACGACCTTCTTCCTCGTCGGCGTCCTCATCATCTTCGCCACGTCGGTGCTGGGCATCGTGTTCAGCATCCTCGCCGCGATCGCGACCAACAGCGGGCAGTACTACCGCTACCCGCTCGCGATCGACTTCGTGCGTTGAGCTGGCTTTAGCCGAGCAGCCGTCGCACGACGGCATCCGCCAGCAACCGCCCGCGTCGGGTGAGCACGACCGTGCCCTGAACCGCCGCCGCGCCCTCGACGAGCCCGTCGGCGATGAGTCCCGCCACCGCGGTGCGGCCCGCGGGTTCGAGCATCCCGATCGGCAGCCCGTCGACCACGCGGGACCGCAGCAGCACGGCCTCGACGCGACGGGTCTCGGCATCGAGTGTCTCGCGACCGTGAGCGGGTGACACGTCGGCGCCGAGTCGTTCGGCGTACGCGGCGGGATGCTTCACGTTCCACCAGCGCACCCCGCCGATGTGGCTGTGCGCGCCGGGTCCGACGCCCCACCAGTCCTGTCCGGTCCAGTAGGCCAGGTTGTGCCGGCTGCGGTGGGTGTCGTCGGTGGCCCAGTTGCTGACCTCGTACCAGCGGTATCCGGCGGCCGCGAGGGTCTCGTCGGCGAGCTCGTACATGTCGGCCTGCAGATCGTCGTCGGGTCGGGCGACCTCACCGCGAGCGATCTGCCGGGCGAGCTTGGTGCCTTCTTCGACGATGAGCGCGTAGGCCGACAGGTGGTCGGGATGCTGCGCGAGCGCCAGATCGAGGGATGCCGCCCAGTCGCCCTGCGACTCCCCCGGCGTGCCGTAGATGAGGTCGAGGCTCACCTTCAGCCCGGCGGCGCGCGCCCAGTCGACGACGAGCGGGATGCGCGCCGGGTCGTGCGTGCGCTCCAACGTGGCGAGCACGTGCGGCACGGCGGACTGCATCCCGAAGCTGACGCGCGTGAACCCGGCGGCGGCGAGCGCCGCGAGGGAGTCGGCGTCGACCGAGTCGGGGTTCGCCTCGGTGGTGACTTCGGCCCCCGGGGCGAGCCCCCAGGTCTCGCGCACGGCGGCGAGCATCGCGGCGAGATCGGATACCGGCAGCAGAGTCGGAGTGCCGCCGCCGAAGAAGACCGTCTGCGCACGGCGCCGGTTCACCCCGGCGGCCTCAAGCACTCGGGCGGCAAGGGCGATCTCGGCGATCGCCTGACCCGCATAGTCCGACTGCTTCACCCCGCGGATTTCGGATGCCGTGTACGTGTTGAAGTCGCAGTACCCGCAGCGCACCCGGCAGAACGGCACGTGGATGTAGACGCCGAAGTCGCGCTCCCCCGCACCGTCGGCGACGCTCGCGGGCAGCAGCCCGTCGGCGGGAGCCGGGTCGGCGATCGGCAGCGCGGAAGGCATCAGGTCAACGGATGGGTGAGTGCGTGCTCGTACCGAGACAGAAACCACGCCTGCGCGAGCCGGACGATCGGCAACAGTGCCCACCACACGGGAGCCGACGGCCGGGAGATCGAACGGATCGTCAACCACACGGAGTCGTCGTCGCGACGTTCGACGACGAACAGCTCCTCGCCGCTCAGCGGATGGCCGGGCAACGTCCCGTAGGCGAACCCTCGCCGGGTCGGTTCGTCGATCACCGCGACGACGCGCACCGGCTCACGAAAGCTGAAAGCGCGCCAGCCGAGCAGCAGGACAGCACTGTCGCCCGAGCGGACCAGCTGGGCACCGGTGTCGGCGTACACCGCATCGGTCGTGAGGGTTGCCGGCTGCACCGGTTCACCGGTCGCCTCGTCGAAGGTGACGGGCGTGTACGTGTTCGCGACGATCTCTTCGGGTGACTCAATTCGCTTGACCCGAAACCCCGACCGGGTCTTGATGCCCCAGCTCAGCGTCTCGGTCCAGGCGTGGTGCCAGCGCTCCTCGCCGTGCCCGATCCGCACCTTGCGCTCGATGGCTCGATACCCCTTCGGCGGGTAGCGCAGGAAGTCGTCATCCTGGGTCGCCCCAATCGCCGCATAGGTGACGGCACGCTGCCAGATCGGTACATGCTCGGTCACTCGGGTTTCGGACATCCCTCCATTCTCCCCGATCGACGGTCCTAGCTCTTCCGATCGTCGTCGCGCAGCTCCCACGGGATCGCGTCGGGATCGAGCTTCGCGGCCTCCTTCGGCGGGCGATCGAACGGTCCCTCTTCCGGCGCCAGCATCCCTACTGACGCGCGACCGGCCCCGGCGAAGCCGCCGAGCGAACCGGCGCCGAGCTCCGACCCGCGCCCGAAGAACAGGCGCCGAATCCATTTCATGAGGTGAGTCCCTTCTCGAATTCGGCGGCGAGCCGTTTCGGCGCGCGGGCGAGCCAGGCGTCGGTCACGACCTCGCGCAGTCGCTCAGGGTCGACGCGGTCCAGGGCAATCAGGATCGCCGGAAAGTTGTCGAAGTGCGCCGTCGTGAAGAACGCCCGGGGATCCTCGTCGATGAGGGCGAGCTTCTCGCCGACATCGGCCGTCGAGGCGCCGACGATTTCGCCGATCGGTGCGGCGTCCCCGAGTTCCTCGTGATCGCGCGCACGCAGCGGCCGCACCCAGACGAAGACGTTCTTGCCGACCTTCCAGGTGGGGTCACCGAAGCGGATGCCCTCCTCCGCCTCCGGAAGGTCGCGGGCGATCGCGCTCACGTCATCCCAGGTCGCCCCCATGGCAAAAGGCTACGGCCGGATGCTCGGGATGACGACCGCCACGACCTCGTACTCGAGCCGGGTGACGAAGCCGAGTCGCTCGTAGATGCTGATCGCGGGATTGTCGGTGGCGACGTGCAGGAATGGGGTCTCGCCGCGCGCGACGATCGCCGCGCCGATCGTGCGCATGGCGCGCTCGGCATACCCGCGACCGCGGAACTCCGGGTCGGTGCACACGGCGCTCACCTCGGTGTAGCCCGGCGGGTGGAAGCGCTCGCCCGCCATCGCGACCAGCCGCCCGTCGACCCGGTATCCCACGTAGCGACCCAGTTCGCGGGTGCGCGGCTCGAACGGACCGGGCTTGGTACGGCTCGCCAGGTCGTGCATCTCGGTGGCGTCGTCGGGCCCGAGTTCGATCGCCTCGGGGTCGGGCTCCGGCCGCCACTCGGCCGCGACCATCTGAAACACGTTCACGCGGAACAGCACCCGCACGTCATCCGGCACCGGAAACGGCGAACCGGGCAGGAATGCGCGCCCCCCGCCGCCGAGCACCGTGCGGAGGTCGGCCCAAGCGGCACCCCCATCAGCTTCCGTGCCGGCGAACGGCGAGACCGCAGGATCGTAGGCGGCCGCGGTGCCGTGCCGACGCGCGAGGTGTGCGTGTGCGCCGACCAGCGAATGCCACACCGGTCGATCGAGAACGTGCCCAGTCACGCCGAAGGCCTGTCCCGCACGTAGAGCCAGAGCACCCCGACTCTGACCGCCGTGAATACCGCTCCCACGAGGAGGACGACGAGCCCGAGGATCTCCCCCGATGCGACGACGACCGCGCCGACCACCGTGATTGCCACCCACACCCCGAGACTGACCCATGCGAACGCGATGCTTCGACGGGAGTTCCAGAATCCGCTCACAGCCGTGAGACTATTCCTTCTTCTCCACTTCCCCGAAGCGCGAATCGGGACATGAAGGCTCATGTGTCAAGTACGCCAGGCGTGCGGTAGCTTCCTGCCATGACGCTGGATCGGGAGCCGCTGCGGGAGCCGTCCGTCGCGGAGCGACAACTCGTGAGGTTTCTCCTCTCCACCGAATTCCGGGGCGTCGAAGCTCTAAGAGATCAGACGCCGACGATGACGGTGGCGTCGAACTGCGACTGTGGATGCGGAAGCTTTTCGATCCACGTCGATCCCGCGATTCCCCGCTCCGAATGGAAACACACGGCAACGCCCAGCGCCTTGGACGTCGAGCGGGGTATCGAAGTCGGTCTCTTGACCGCGGCAGGCATTCTCACAGGCGCAGAGATCACGTACAACCAGACCGAGCCTGCGGGGGTTCCCGACCCGTCAAGGTTTCGATTCGACTGGCTTTCCGAGTAGCGCTACTTCTTGTCTTTCTTCTCCACGTCACCGGAGAGGGCGGCGATGAATGCCTCCTGAGGGACCTCGACGCGGCCGACCATCTTCATGCGCTTCTTGCCCTCCTTCTGCTTCTCGAGGAGTTTGCGCTTGCGGGTGATGTCGCCGCCGTAGCACTTGGCGAGCACGTCTTTCCGCATCGCACGGATCGACTCACGCGCGATGATGCGGGCCCCGATTGCGGCCTGGATCGGCACCTCGAACTGCTGCCGCGGGATGAGTTCGCGCAGCCGCCCGGTCATCAGCACGCCGTAGGCGTAGGCCTTGTCTTTGTGCACGATCGCGCTGAAGGCATCCACCTGTTCGCCCTGCAGCAGGATGTCGACCTTCACCAGTTCGGCTTCCTGGTCACCGGCGGGTTCGTAGTCGAGTGACGCGTAGCCCTGGGTGCGGCTCTTCAACTGGTCGAAGAAGTCGAACACGATCTCGCCGAGCGGCATCGTGTAGTGCAGTTCGACCCGGTCGGTGCCGATGTAATCCATGCCGCCGAGGGTTCCGCGCCGGCTCTGGCACAGTTCCATGATCGTGCCGACGTAGTCCTTGGGGGCAAGAATGGATGCCTTCACGATCGGCTCTCGCACGCTCGTGATCTTGCCGTCCGGATACTCCGACGGGTTGGTGACGGTGACGGTCTTCTTGTCGTCGGTCGTGACTTCGTAGATCACCGACGGAGCGGTCGTGATGAGGTCGAGGCCGAACTCGCGCTCGAGCCGCTCGGTGATGATCTCGAGGTGAAGGAGCCCG
>CAZCEE010000066.1:0-9481 GCA_964497165.1 uncultured Schumannella sp.
CACGCCGACTGGATCGTCGACATCGGCCCGGGCGCCGGCCACGACGGCGGCAAGGTGGTGTTCGAGGGCACCCCCGCCGACCTCGTCGCGAAGAAGCCCACCCTCACGGGCCAGCATCTCGCGGCCTACGTGGGGGCGTGATGTCGGAGGCACGCGTCGCCCTCACGCCGCTACTCGAGATCGCCTACCTCGAGAGCGGTCCGGCCGAAGGTCCCGTCGCCGTGCTGTCGCACGGCTTCCCCTACGACGTACACAGCTACGACGAGGTGTCGGCGCTGCTGGCCGACCGCGGCATCCGGGTCATCGTGCCGTACCTGCGCGGGTACGGGCCCACGAAGTTCAGGTCGCCGCAGACGATCCGATCCGGGCAACAGGCGGCCCTCGGACAGGATCTGATCGACCTCCTCGACGCCCTCGAGATCCCGCGGGCCGTCGTCGGTGGGTACGACTGGGGCGGTCGTTCCGCCTGCGTCGCCGCCGCGCTGCACCCCGATCGGGTCACTGGGCTCGTGACCGTCGGCGGCTACAACATCCAGGACCTCCCGCACTCCGGCGAGCCACTGTCGCCGCTCGATGAGAGCCGGTACTGGTACCTCCACTACTTCCAGTCGGAACGCGGCCGCGCCGGACTCGATCGTCATCGCGAGGACCTCTGCCTGCAGCTCTGGCGTGACTGGTCGCCCGCCTGGGCAGGGGTCGACGCGGCGTTCGCGCTGACGGCGCCGAGCTTCCACAACCCCGACTTCGTCGATGTCGTCATCCACTCCTACCGCCACCGCGTGCTCGCCGTCGACGGCGACCCGCGCTATGACGCCGATGAAGCCGCCCTCGCCGCGCAGCCGCCGATCACGGTGCCGACGATCTCGCTCGACGCCCTCGCCGACGGGCTCGGGGCCGACGACTCTGCGGTCGACCGCCCGCATTTCACGGGCACGTTCCGCGTCGATCCGGTGCCGGGAGCCGGACACAACCTCCCGCAAGAGAACCCTGCGGCGTTCGCCGACGCCGTCGCCGAACTCGCCGGTCAGACCCCGCGATAGATGTCGAGGATCGTCGGAGCCCCCTCCGGTGCCGGAATCACCTCGATCGAGTCCCCGGCTTTCACCGATCCCGTCGTCACCACGCTCAGGTAGGCACCGAGCCGCCGCGCGTCCGAGAACCGCCGCACCCAGCCGTTGTTCTCCTCACCCATCCAGCGCGCGAACGTCATACACGGGGTTCGTGGCCACGTGACCTCCAGCACGACGGAGTCACCGACCTTCCAACGCTCCCCCACGCGGGCGTTGCTCACCTCGAGCCCTTCGACCCGCAGGTTCTCGCCGAACAGGCCGGGCGGGATGTCGCGACCGAGCTCTTCGGCCCACCAGTCGGCATCCTCGGCAGCGTAGGCGTACACCGCCTGGTCTTCGCCACCGTGGTGCTTGCGGTCGGCCTGCACATCGGCGTACAGCCCGAGCCGTCCGACCTTGACCGCTCCGTCGACGGGCTGCTTGTCGATCGCGGTCGTGCCGACCGTGCCGGCGTCGTCGTGCAGCCGGAACACCACGCACGGAGCGATCAGACGACCCATGGCACCAGCCTAAGCTGATCCGCATGCCCCGTACGACGCCCCCGTTCCGCGCCGACCAGGTGGGGAGCTTCCTCCGCACCCCCGCCATCAAAGATGCTCGCGCTCGCCACGAGGCCGGCGAACTCGATGCGTCGGAGCTGCGCCGTATCGAAGACCACGAGATCGCGGAGCTGATTCGCGAGCAGGAGAAGGCAGGGCTGCAACTGACGACCGACGGCGAATTCCGCCGCTCGTGGTGGCACTTCGACTTCATCGGCCTGCTCGAGGGCGTCGAGATCGTCGAAATCGACCACGGCATCCAGTTCCAGGGAGTGCAGACCAAGCCGCGAAGCCCCGCGATCGTCGGCAAGATCGGCTTTCCGCCGAACCACCCGTTCCTCAAGCACTTCGCCTTCGTGGCGGCGAACACCACCGTGACCGCGAAGATGACGATCCCGTCGCCGACCGTGTTGCACTGGCGGGCGGAGTCCTCGGGCATCGACGCGAACGTCTACGCCGACCGCGATGCGATCCTTGATGACCTCGCCGCGGCATATCGTGACGCCGTGAAGGCGTTCTACGACGCGGGATGCCGCTACCTGCAGTTCGACGACACGACCTGGGCGTACCTCTGCTCGCCTGCCGAAATCGAGAAGGCGGCCGCCCGCGGCGTCGACGTCGAAGGCATCTCCGACAAGTACGTGAAACTCATCAACGACTCGATTCGCGACAAACCCGCCGACATGGTGATCACCACCCACGTCTGCCGCGGCAACTTTAAGTCGACCTGGATCTCGTCGGGCGGCTACGAGCCCGTCGCCGAGCCGCTGCTCGCGGGCTGCAACTACGACGGCTACTTCCTGGAGTACGACACCGAGCGCGCCGGCGGCTTCGAGCCGCTGCGCTTTCTGCCGAAGGGCGACAAGATCGTCGTGCTCGGACTCATCACCTCCAAGAGCGGCGACCTTGAGGCTCCTGACGACGTCAAGAAGCGCATCACCGAGGCGAGCGAGTTCGTGCGCCTCGAACAGCTCGCCCTGAGCCCGCAGTGCGGGTTCGCCTCCACCGAGGAGGGCAACGTGCTCACCGAGGATCAGCAGTGGGCGAAGATGCGCGAGATCGTGGAACTGGCCGACGAGGTGTGGGGCTAGTTCAGCCGACGCTGAAACGGTAGACGTACAACCGGTACGGAAGCCGCAGCATCCCGTCGTCGTCGGCGACCCGCTCGCCGAGCGCTCGCACGGCATCCAGCATCTCGCGCCGGTCGGCCTCGGACGCGGTGATCACGAAGCCGTGCGTCGCGGCGAGATCGACGAGCGTCGCGACGTCGATCGTTGACACCCACTCGAACTCCCGCATGGCGTCGAACGCGAACGGCTCGGTCACGACCGGCCCGCCCGCTTCGAGCATCAGTTCGTCGGCGCTCTGATGACCGAGGATGTCGGCGAGCTCGGCGACCCACGGCTCGCGGGCATCCCGGATGTTCCAGAACAGCCCGAGGTGGCCGCCGGGGCGCAGGATGCGGGCGACCTCGGCGCTCCCCCGCGGCGGATCGACCCAGTGCCAGGACTGCCCGAACGTCACCACGTCGAAGGTGGCGTCGTCGAACGGCAACTGTTCAGCGGTGCCGGTCACCGTCGTCACCTCGGGGTGTTTCGCCGACAGCACCGCGAGCATCCCAGGGTCGGGGTCGACGGCGGTGACCTCCCGGCCCGGTGCGAGCAGCGCGTCGGTGAGCTTCCCCGTACCGGTGCCGACGTCGGCGATTCTGAGTTCTCGAGAAGCGGGCGCGTCGGCGGGGAGGAACCACGAGACGGCTTCCGCCGGGTAGCCGGGGCGTACCCGCTCGTAGAGTTCTGCGATGCTCCCGAAGTTGCGGGAACGCGCGGCTGGAAACGCCATGCGCTGAGTTTCGCGCGCGAACCTCAGAACACGCAGGGTACGGCATCGCCTTCAGGACTAGCCAGAACTCAACGCTTGCGCTTCTCGCGGACGCGCATGTTGACGATGATCGGAGTGCCCTCGAAGCCGTACACCTCGCGCAGCCGCCGCTGGATGAACCGGCGGTAGCCCGGGTCGAGGAAGCCGGTCGTGAACAGCACGAACGTCGGCGGACGGGTGGCCGCCTGGGTGCCGAACAGGATGCGCGGCTGCTTGCCGCCGCGGACGGGGTGCGGGTGTTCGGCCGTGAGCTCGGCGAGCAGCGCGTTGAACTTGCCGGTCGGGATGCGGGTGTCCCACGAGTTCAGCGCCGTCTCAAGCGCCGGCACCAGCTTCTCGAGGTGGCGTCCGGTGCGGGCGGAGATGTTGACACGCGGAGCCCACGCCACGTGCGCGAGATCCTGCTCGATCTCGCGCTCCAGGTACCGGCGACGTTCGTCGTCGAGCAGATCCCACTTGTTGAACGCAAGCACGAGGGCGCGGCCCGACTCGAGCACCAGTTCGACGATGCGCAGATCTTGGGTCGAGACCGGCTCGGTGACGTCGAGCACGACGACGGCCACCTCCGCCTTCTCGAGCGCGGCGGCAGTACGCAGCGACGCGTAGAAGTCGGCACCGTGTTGCAGGTGCACGCGCTTGCGGATACCGGCGGTGTCGACGAACGTCCAGATCTTGCCCGCGAGCTCGATGTTCTCGTCGACGGGGTCGCGGGTGGTGCCCGCCGTCGCGTCGACGACGACCCGCTCTTCGCCTGCGGCTTTGTTGAGCAGCGAACTCTTGCCGACGTTCGGTCGACCGAGGATCGCGACGCGGCGCGGTCCGCCGATCTCCTGCTTCGCGACCGCCGACACGGCGGGCAGTAGCTTCATGACCTCGTCGAGCACATCGGCGACGCCGCGACCGTGGATCGCGGAGACCGGCCACGGCTCGCCGAGACCGAGGCTCCACAGCTCCGCCGCCTGGGTGTCTTTCACGGCGTCGTCGGACTTGTTGGCGACGAGGATGACCGGGCGCTTCGAGGCGCGCAGCATCCGCACGACGTGCTCGTCGGTCGCAGTGGCGCCGACGTTGATGTCGACGACGAAGAGCACGGCGTCGGCAAGGTCGACGGCGATCTCCGCCTGCGCCGCGACGGAGGCGTTGATGCCCCTCGCGTCGGGCTCCCAGCCGCCGGTGTCGACGACGGTGAATCGGCGCCCGGCCCACTCGGACTTGTAGGCGACCCGGTCACGCGTCACGCCCGGAACGTCTTCGACGACCGCCTCGCGGCGACCGAGGATGCGGTTGACGAGCGCCGACTTGCCGACGTTCGGTCGACCGACGATCGCGAGCACCGGAAGGGCAGGCAAGTAGACGATGCCGTCGACGCCTTCGGTCGCCGCTTCGAGCAGCTCGAGGTCGTCGTCTTCGAGTTCGTAATCGGCGAGTCCGGCGCGCAGCGAAGCCGCCCGCTGTTCGGCGAGGTCCTCGTCGAGGTCACCCAGCCGGGTCAGCAGTTCAGGGTCGAGTTCGGCCGCGAACTCGTCGTCGAACTCAGCACCCGGGTCGCCCCCGGTTGCGTCGTGAGGGGTCGTGTTGTCGGTCATCGTGCTGCCTCCACCAGGTCGAGCACGGCCGCAACGGTCTGCTCGAAATCCAGGTCGGTCGAATCCAGGGTCGTGACGCCGGAAGCCGCGGTCATGAAGTCGACGACGGCGGCATCTTTGCGATCGCGGTCGCGCAACTGTGTCGCGGTACTCGCGTGTTCGGGGGTGAGTTCGCGCGAGCGCCGTGCGACGCGCACGCCCTCGTCGGCGGTGAGCAGGATGCGCACCTCGGCATCCGGGGCGACGACGGTCGTGATGTCGCGGCCCTCGACGACGATGCCTGCCTCGCGGCTCGCGCCGATCGTCGCGCGGAACATGTCGGTGAGCCGAACCCGCACCTCGGGGATGCGCGCCACGTCGCTCACGACGGCGGTGATGCGCGGCTCCCGGATCGCCGCGGTGACGTCGGTCTCGCCGACCTTCACGATCGTGCCTTCTGTAGTCGCAACCGTCGCGTAGTCGAGGTCGTCGATGAGCGCGAGGACCGCATCCGACGCGTCGACATCGACACCCCGTTCGAGCGCGAGCCAGGTGAGCGCGCGATAGGCGGCCCCGGTGTCGAGAAAGTCGTAACCAAGTCTGGATGCCGCAGCGCGGCTCACGCTCGATTTGCCGCTGCCTGCGGGACCGTCGATCGCCACCACGACGCCCGTCACGATCCGCTCCCCTGTGTCTGTTGGCCACCGAGGGTCTGCTGGCCACCGAGGGCTAGCTCCCAGCCCCGAGCCTCGAGGGCTTCGGCGAGACGCCCTGCGGCTTCGGGCACGACAGCGATCTCGGCGAAACCGATCTGCGCTCCCGGGGAGTGCTCGAGGCGGAGGTCTTCCATGTTGACCCCCTCCTCGCCGATCTCGGTCAGCAGGCGCGCGAGTTCGCCCGGCGTGTCGGCGACCTGCACGACCAACGTCTCGTACCGGGCGTCGCTGCCGTGCTTGCCCGGGATCCGCGCGACACCCTGGTTGCCGCGGGTGAGCATCGCCGCGAGCCGCGTGGGAGCGCCCGGGGCGGCGGGATCGTCGAGCGCCGCTACGACGCCGTCGAGGTCGTCGCGGAACGCGCGCAGCACTTCGGCGACGGGGCCGGCGTTCGCCCCGAGGATCTGAATCCACAGTTCGGGGTCGCTGCCGGCGATGCGGGTGGTGTCCCGCAGCCCCTGCCCGGCGAGGGCGGGAACGGCGGCGCTGCCGCCGAGCAGCCGCGCCGCCAGAAGCGATGCCACCACCTGAGGAACGTGGGAGACGAGCGCAACCCCGCGATCGTGCTCCTCAGGGCTCAGCCGAATCGGCGTCGACCCGAGGTCGAGCGCCAGACTCTCGATGACCCGTTCCTGCGCCGGCGTCGTAAGCGCGTGCGGCGCAATGACCCAGGGGCGGCCCAGGAAGATATCGGCACGGGCGGCCATCGCGCCACCGCGCTCGCGCCCCGCCATCGGATGCGAGCCGAGGTACCGGGAGACGTCGGCGCCGCGCGCTTCGAGATCGGCCAGGATGCTCGACTTCACGCTCGCGACGTCGGTGACGAGCGCGGCGGGGTACGCCGCGAGTTCGACGGCCACCAGTTCGGCCGTCGAGTCGGGTGAGACCGCGACGATCACGAGGGCCGGGTTGTCGCCCTCGGCGGCGGCTCGACCTGCGCCGTAGTCGATCGCGAGCCGCAGCGCGGCGGGCGATCGATTGGAGAGGATGACGTCGACGTTCAAGTGACGCAGGGCGAGACCGATGCTCGTGCCGAGGAGCCCGGTGCCGACGATGCGCACGGGGCCAGTCAGGCGTGCAGCAGTCATCGGAGTCAATCCTGGTTCGAGGGAGAGGTGTCGGCGGGAGTGCGAGCGAGAGTCAGCAACTGCCCGAGTTCCAGCTTACCGAGGTCACGGCTACGCCCCGACGCGAGGGTGCCCAGATGTAACGGGCCGAACTGCCGGCGCACCAGTTCCAGCACCGGGTGACCAACGGCATCCAGCATTCGGCGCACGATGCGGTTGCGCCCGGAATGCAGAGTGATCTCGACGATGCTGCGGTCTTGCGAAGGCTCCCCCACCAGCCGGGCCTTGTCGGCGCGGATCGGGCCATCCTCGAGCTCGACGCCCTCGCGCAGCTTCTTGAGAGCCGCCGGGTAGACGACTCCCTTCACGGTAGCGATGTAGGTCTTCTCGACGCCGAACGAGGGATGCGCGAGCACCTGGGCGAGGTCGCCGTCGTTGGTGAGGATCAGTAGTCCGCTCGTGTCGGCGTCGAGACGGCCGACGTTGAACAGCCGCTCGTCGTACTCCGCGGTGAACTCCCGCAGGTCACGTTGGCCACGATCGTCGGCCATCGACGACACGACCCCGACCGGCTTGTTGAGCATGACGTAGCGCTTCGAGACATCCAGTTGCACCGCCTGGCCGTCGACGGCAACGAGATCGACAGTGGGGTCGACGCGCGAGCCGGCTTCCGTGACGACCTTCCCGTTGACCGACACCCGACCCTCGGCGATGTACTGCTCGCAGACGCGTCTCGACGCCACCCCGGCTGCCGCGAGCACCTTTTGCAGGCGCTCGCCGTCGGTTCGTTCGCCCGTCATAGGAGGTCGTCGAAGCCGTCGCGACCGTCGACCAGCAGCGGGGAGATCTGCGGCAGCTCATCGAGGGAGTTGATGCCGAGCGAGGTCAGCAGCAGGGGCGCGGTCTCGTAGTGGATCGCACCGGTCTCACTGTCGGTGTACGCCTCCTGGATGAGGCCACGACCGAGAAGGGTGCGCACGACCGAGTCGACGTTGACCGCGCGGATCGCCGCGACCGAGCCACGACTGATCGGCTGCTTGTAGGCGATCACCGCGAGAGTCTCGAGCGCGGCCTGCGAGAGCTTCGTCGGGTTCTGGGTGAGCACGAACTCCCTGACGACGTCATCGAACGCGGGACGCACGTAGATGCGCCAGCCACCGCCGACCTCGCGCAGCTCGAAACCGCGCGTCGGGCCGTCGCCCTCGCCGTCATAGTCGGCGACGAGACGCTCGATCGACTGACGCACCGCCGCGATCGGCGAACCGAGGGCCGTCGCCAGGCTGACGAGCGGCAGCGGTTCGTCGGCGACCATCAGGATGGCTTCGAGGGCACGCTCGAGGTCGATGAGGGGTCGCGGTACCTCGTCGACTTCGTCGACGGCGCTCGACCCGCTGCTGGACACTTCAGGCATCGTAGTCGGCTCCGAGACTCGCGAGACTGTCGTCGGTCCAATGCTGGGCCGACCAGGTGAGCGTGAGCTCGCCGAGCGGCTCGAGCTGCTCGAACGTGATAGCCGAGTGCTTGTAGAGCTCGAGCACAGCGAGAAAGCGCGCCACGATCACTCCGCGCTGGTCGGCGCCGGCGATGAGCTGTCGGAAGGTGACCGGCCCGCCGCGGCGCAACAGGGCGACGACATGGGCGGCCTGCTCACGGATGCTGACGAGGGGTGCATGCAGGTGGTCGAGTCCGACGGTCGGGATCTCGCGAGGGGCGAAGGCGAGCGCTGCAAGCGCCGCGAAGTCGCCGAGGCTGAGCGTCCACACGAGGTCGGGACTCTGCTTGCGATATTTCTCTTCGAGGCGCACAGCGCGCACGTGGCGCGTCGACTCCGCCTCGATTCCCTGCGCGAACCACGCCGCCGCCTCCTTGAATGCGCGGTACTGCAGCAAACGGGCGAACAGCAGGTCGCGCGCTTCGAGCAGTGCGACATCTTCAGCATCAACCAACTCGCCCTGCGGCAGGAGGCCCGCGACCTTGAGGTCGAGCAGCGTCGCCGCGACCAGCAGGAACTCACTCGCCTGATCGAGCTCGTCTTCGGTGTCGACGCCGCGCAGGTACGAGATGAACTCGTCGGTGATCTTGCTCAGCGCGATCTCGGTGATGTCGAGCTCGTGCTTCGCGATGAGCGAGAGCAGCAGGTCGAAGGGCCCTTCGAAATTGGAGAGCGTCAGCCGAAAGCCCCCGGCCCCCTCGACGACCGGCGCTTCGGCGGCGGGCTCATCCACCCTCACGGAAGCGTCCTGCATGGAACGCGAGCTTAGTTGGCCGGAGCTAGGGTCGACTGCGGGAAGGAACCCGTTAATGCCCCACCGTGCCAACCGCTCATATGTCTCGAACAGCGACGCGCTCACCGCGTGGACCCCGATCGCGCGCGAGCGGCTCCTCGAGACAGCGCGGTCATACCACGCCGTCCTCACCGACGAAGCGCTGGCCGTCGCCGTGCAACAGCGGTCGGGAATCATCCACGACGATCCCGCGAATACCTGGATCCCCAAGCTGCTCGACCGCGTCGAGCTGGAGACACAGCGCCGCGACGAACCGCCGCTCTCGGCGCTGTGCATTCACGGGTTCGACGACGATTTGTCGGCCGAACGGCGCCTGCTCTGTTACCGCGCCTTCGCCGACGACCTCCCGGCCGACGGT
>CAZCEE010000067.1:0-9355 GCA_964497165.1 uncultured Schumannella sp.
CGGCACCATCGCATCCCGAAGCAGAGGCCGACGCCGAGGCCGCCCCGGCCGACGTGCGCCTGCTCGACTTGCCGACCGACGTCGAAACTCGGATGGAGCGCGACGCCCTCCTCGTCATCCTGCAGCGGCCCCAGGCGATCGGGCGGGAGCTGATCGAACGCGCCGTCACGGTTCGGATGCGCAGTTCCATCCTCGACGTCGTGCGAGACGGTGTGGCGACGGCGATCGACTCGTGGGATCGGCCCGACTGGATCGCGCGCGTCAGCGAAGCCGTCCCGTCGCGCTTCGCGGGCCTGGTGGCGCAGCTCGGGGTCGCTCCGATTCCGGAGACCCGGGAGGCGAACCTCGACAAGTATGTGCGCGCGCAAGTCGCCGATCTCGTCGCCGTCGACCTGTCTCGTCGCAAGACCGACCTTCAGGGGGCATCGCAGCGCGCGGCCGCCGAAGGCGACGGGGAGCGGGCGCGGCGCATCCAGGTGGAGATCGCGGCACTTGAGCTCAAGAGGCGCAAGTTGCGCGCAGGCTGACTGTGTTATGACTGGTAGGCCCGCACGACCCGAAGGTGCGGACAGCACCCGAGGAGTCAGTTGTTGAGCCGGAGCATGCCGCGGCGCGTGATCGCCGCCGCGACCGCCGTCGCCGTGATCGCGACGCTCGGCGCGTGCGCGACCGGCGGGTCGGCGTCGAGTCCCATTCGGGTCGGCTGGAGCGGGGTGATCCCCCCGCTCGATCCGGCAGCGAGCGACTCGTTCGGCTCGTTCGCGTTCCTCACCCAGCTCTACCCGTCCCTGCTCGTCGTCGAGGCCGAGCAGCCCGACCCCGTGCCCGAGATCGCCGAATCCGTCGAGTGGACGGAGGCCGGTGTCTACACCGTCGTGCTCAAGCCCGGGCTGGAGTTCACGAACGGCAACGACCTCACCACCTCCGACGTCAAGTTCAGCATCGAGCGTCAGATCGCCCTGCAGTCGGAGGACGGGGCGTGGCGCAGCCTGGCGAATCTCGAGACCATCGAGATCGTCGACGACACGACGATCGTGTTTCGCCTCGGCGCAGCAATCGACACCGGCTTCCCGTTCGTGCTCGCCGGCCCTGCCGGGCTCGTGCTCGACGAGGAGTCGTTCTTCGCCGACGAGCTCACCCCCGACGAGGACATCGTCGAGGCACAAGCGTTCGGCGGCCCGTACGTTCTCGAATCCGTCGGCGACGATGCATTGACCCTCACCCCGTACACCGGTTTCGGCGGTGCACCCCTGGCCGCGTCGACGATCGAGCTGCGGGCGGGAGACGGGGCAGATCTGGCAGGCCGGTTGAGCGACGGGTCGATCGACGTGCTCACCGGTCGCCTGGGCATCGAGACCCTCCAGTCGCTCGTCGACGACGAAGGGCTCGACATGGCGCGCGCGACTTCGGGTCGCGTTCGGTTGCTCGCCTTCGATTTCGGACATATGCCATTCGGCGCCCGCACCGAAACCCCTGACGCGGCGAAGGCGACTGCCGTGCGCACCGCGATCAGCGAGATCCTCGACCGTGAGGCGCTCGCCGACGCGCTCGGCGCCAACTCGGTGGAGCCGTTGTACGGCTACCTCGCCGACGGCATCCCGGGTGCCGCTGATGTCTTCTCCGCGGTTCACGGTGACGGTGAGGGCGGACCCGACCTGGAGCGCGCCACCGCAGCCCTCGAAGCGGCGGGCATCCCCGCCCCGGTCGAGCTGAGCATCCATATCGATCTCGACCAGGTGGGCGACCCGGGGAGTGCTGAGGTCGCCGGCCTCGCCGAGCAGCTCGACGACAGCGGCCTGTTCACGGTCACCGTCGTCGAGACCGACGCCGACGGCCTCGGCGCGGCGCTCGTCGCGGGGGAGGTGCAGGCGGTCTTCACGACCGTGCTGACCGTGACCGGTGACCCGTTGGACTTCCTCGATCCCTTCCGCTCCGCCGGTCTGCTCGCGCCGGGATACGGCGACGCGGCCGTCGACTCACTGTTGGCCGAACACGCGATCGAGGCCGACCCCGAGCTGCGGGCGGCGAAACTGCTCGCGACACAGGATGCGATCGCGGTGCAGCTTCCCGCCATCCCGATCACCCAGGGGGTGCGGGTGGTTTTCGTGCGCGGCACGATCTCGGGGTTCGGGGTCGACGATTCCCTGCCGCTCGACCTGAGCCGGCTGCGTCGCTGACTCGACGCGAGGCCGGGTAGCGTGGCAGCGTGAGTGACGTCGCGGTTCGGGCAGACGACCTGACCCTCGGCTACGGCGACGACCGGCCCGCGGTCAGTGGCGTTTCGTTCGAGATCCCGCTCGACGGGATTCTCGGTGTCGTCGGCGAGGCCGGGTCGGGGAAGAGCACGCTGGCCCGCGCCGTCGCCGCCCAGTATGTGCCGGGGGAGCGCGCCGCGCCGCACATCATCGGGGGGCACCTGCAGGTGCTTGGCCGGGAAATTCGCGACCTGTCGCCGCACCGCCGCGACAAACTCGTCAGCAAGGTCGGCTACCTGCCGCAGGACGGCGGCAGCACGCTCGAGCCGCACCTCACGGTCGGTGAGAACGTCGCCGCGCCGATCTACCAGCGCGACGAGAAATACGACCGCAAGCTGGCGGGTGCGCTCGTCGCGCAACTGGTGGATGCCGTGCGCCTGCCGATCGGCGTGATGGCGAAGATGCCCCACGAACTCTCGCGTGGGCAGCGGCAGCGCATCGCCCTCGCTCGCGCCCTCATCCTCGAACCCAACCTGCTCGTCGCCGACGACCCGACGATGGGTGTCGACGTTCTGGTGCGCGGCCGCATTCTCACCGTGATCGCCGACTTGCAGCGCGAGCGCGCCTTCTCGGCCCTCGTCATCGGGCACGACCTGCGCGAACTGCGCACCATGACCGACCAGATCGCCGTCATGCACGAAGGCATGTTCGTCGGCTACGGCCAGGCCGACGACGTCCTCGACAACCCCCTGCACCCCTACGTCGAGGCTCTCGCGGCCACCGCCCGGTGACCGGAGGCCCTGCTGGGGTTTGCTACGCTGGACCGGCTGTTCACGCAGCTAATCCTCGGTAGCTCAATTGGCAGAGCAATCGGCTGTTAACCGATAGGTTCTTGGTTCGAGTCCAAGCCGGGGAGCCAATGAGGCCCGGAATCCCAGTGATTCCGGGCCTTCGTCATCTCGGCTCAGATCTGCGGGACGGACTGCAGAACCATTTCGGCGGGGTCGAAGAAGTTCGACCAGCCCGGAAACGCGAGGATGAAATCTGGCCCGCTCACGGGGAAGACGCCGATCGATTCCAGCTGGGCATTTCCCCCGGGGTCACGTTCCTCGCTTTCGTAGGCACCGGGCTCGACGTCCGCAAACGGTTGAACCCATTCGGCCGATTCGAGGATGCCGAGCACCTGCGACTCGTCGGCACCCGAGGTCACCCCGAAGGTCTGGACCATGATGTCGCCGGCAGCCGACTCGCGCTCCACCCGGAAGACGCAACCCGCGCGCACTGTGTCGTTGAGCGCGTCCGGTCGGAACGCATAGGCCGGCTCCTCGACCAACGTGACCTCGGCGAAGTCGCCGGCGGGCTGGGTTGCGAGATGCTCCGCGAGCGCGTCGAAGAAGCCCTCGGGACACGATCGCTCAGCGGTAGGTGGGTCGGCTGATGTTGGGGCGACACCTTCCGGCGGCACGGCAGAGGCGCAACCCGCCAAGCCCGCCATCGTGACGACGAACACGAGAAACGCCCCTGACCGCTGCATGATTTGGATCCTAAGCGATCCTCACTGAGGAGGAGAAGTTGGGTCGGCGCGCGTAGGCGCCGGGCGGCTCAGAGTTACTCCCGCGGGACGACGCCGGCGTATCGCTCCGCGCGTAGCATCGGGGCATGCCGCGGCCCACACACTTCTCGGGGCGCCGCTGGCCCGGGCATCCTGGCTGGCAGGCCGGGGCCGGCTGGCACGGTCCGCCGCCTGCGGACTGGAGTGCTCCGAAGTGGGTCACCCTGTGGGTGCCGGTCATCGTGTCGTTCCTGGTGCAGGTGCTCGCGGCGATCTGGACGATCCGCGTCGGCGAGTTCCTCCCGCGAGAGGCGCTGGGCATCCTCGGCCTTGCGCTCGTCGGCCCGCTCGCACTGATCGGTGCCCGGCGGTTTCCGGGGCCGGTCGTCGCGGTGGTGTCGCTCGCCGGCGCGCTTGACCTGTTCGTCAACGCCCATGGCGGACCGCCCTATGTCGCGCTGGCGTTCGCGATCGTGTCGGCGATCGTGCGCGGTGCTCGGGTCTGGGCCTGGGCCTCGGTGGGCGCGTGCTGGATCGCCACCGTAGGTTTCGCTGTGGCGATGGGCCGCGAGCAGTGGACTCCGGGCCGAATCGCCGCAACGACGCTCGGCATCCTCATCGTCTTCGGAATCGGCGAGGGCATCCGCGGTCGCCGTGACCGCGCCGCCGAATACTGGCGGCTCGCGAGTCAGCGTGAGCAGAGCGAGGTGCAGGCCGAGCGCGTGCGCATCGCCCGCGAACTGCACGACGTGCTCGCCCACTCGCTCAGCCAGATCAACGTGCAGGCCGGGGTCGGCCTTCACCTCATGGACCGTCAACCCGACAAGGCGGCGGTGGCGCTCGCCAGCATCAAAGAAACCAGCAAGGCGGCTCTCGACGAGGTGCGGTCGGTGCTCGGCGCGCTGCGGTCGGACGGCAGCACGGATGCCCCGCTCGTGCCCGAGCCCGCACTCGACCGCCTCCCGGCTCTCGTCGGCGCGATCCGCGGGGTCGAGGTGACTCTCGACAATCGCATCGTCGACGCGCCCAAGTCGGTGCAGCTTGCCCTGTTCCGCATCGCTCAGGAGTCGCTCACCAACGTCACCCGCCATGCCGACGCGACGCATGCGACGGTGCGGCTGTGGACCGAGGCCGGCGCCTACCGACTCGAGGTCGTCGACGACGGTGCCGGCTCGACGACGCCCCCCAGCGAGACCGGCGGACGGGGCCTGCTCGGGATGCGGGAGCGTGCCGAGTTGCTCGGCGGGCATCTTTCCGCCGGACCGGCAGAGGACGGCGGATTCCGGGTCTCCGCCACGATCCCGATGGAAGGCGCCCCCTCATGACCGGCCCTCGTATCCGCGTGGCACTCGCCGACGACCAGCACCTCATCCGCGCCGGCTTCAGCAGCCTCCTGGAGGCCGAACCCGACCTCGAAGTCGTGGGGGAGGCCGCGACGGGTCGTGAGGCGGTCGCGCTCGTGAAACGCACCCAGCCCGACGTGGTGCTGATGGACATCCGGATGCCGGACGGCGACGGGCTGTGGGCGACGGAGCAGATCGTCGCCGATCCGGCTCTCGCCGGCACCCACGTCGTCGTGGTGACGACGTTCGAACTCGACGAGTACGTCGCCAAGGCGATTCGCGCGGGGGCGAGCGGATTTCTCGTGAAAGACACCGAGCCGGTCGAGCTGATCCGCGCTGTGCGGGTGGTCGCGGGCGGGGATGCCCTGCTCAGCCCGAGCGTCACGAAGCGGTTGCTCGAACGGGTTGCCGGCACCCTCAACGATTCCCCCGACACCCGGCCGCTCGACCCCCTCACGGACCGCGAGCGCGAGGTGCTCTCGCTCGTCGGGCTGGGGCTCACCAACGAGGAGATCGGCGGGCGCCTCTTCCTCAGCCCGCTCACCGCGAAGACCCACGTGTCCCGCATCATGTCGAAACTGCTCGCCCGCGACCGCGTGCAACTGGTCGTGATCGCCTACGAGACGGGTCTCGTGAAGGCCGGTTCATCCTGAGGGAGTAGTCGACTGACTCCCTGAGGCAGATTCGCCACAGACGGAGGCTGGCGAGAGTTGACACGTCGGATCCCACCCGGGGGTCCGCAGAAACGGAGTCACTCGTGTTCACCGCTCTCGCATTGAGCGCAGCCGCCTTCCACCCGTGGCAGGGCGGCGGATTCTGGTTCGTGCTCATCCCGCTGTTCTGGATTCTGCTGATCGTCGCTCTGTTCGCGATCTTCGGGCGGCGTTGGCGTCGCCACAGTGGTGTGAACGGCTATGGCCCGTACGGCTACGGTCCGCACGCCTGGCACGCGGCGCAGGCCGCGGGCAGCGCCGAGTCGGTACTCGCCCAGCGCTACGCCAACGGCGACATCGACGAGAAGGAGTACCGCGCCCGCCTCGAGGTGCTGCGGTCCAGCGGACCCGTTCCGCCCGCGAAGTAGCGCAAGCTGCGGCTCCGACCGGGATAAACTGATCGGTCGGGGCCGCTGCCCGCTACACCCGCGGATCAGGAGGCACCTTTGGACGCGATCACCGTCGTTCTCGCCGCGCTCGCGGGGGGTCTTTTCGTCGGCGGAGTCGTGCTGTTCGTGTTCTGGCGCCGCGCTCGTCGAGCCGCCCTCCGCAACGAGTTTGACCGCACGACGGCCGACCGCGAACGACTCGACCTCGAACTGACCCTCGCCGAGCAGACCAGCCGGCTGCGCATCGTTCGCGAACTGCACGAACTGGTCGTGCACTCGGTGTCGGTGCTCATCAGTCACGCCGACGGCGCCCGGTACGCGGCATCCCAGGATCCGGCGGTCGCCGCCCGCAGCGCCGCCGTCATCGCCGACACCGCTCGTGCAACGCTCGCCGACCTGCGTCGCGTCATGGCGCTCGCCCGCGAGGGTGAGGCCGCCGCCGGCCCACAACCGCGGCTCGCGACGCTGCGCGACCTGTTCAAGGTCATGCGGGATGCCAGCCTCGATGTCGACTTCCGCGAGACGGGCGAGCCCATCTCTCTGAAGCAGGGCGCGGAGTTGGCGATCTACCGCATCCTTCAGGAGGCGCTCGAGAACGCCCTCGCCCACGGCGGGGAGGGCACGGCGGTGCTCGTCTCGTTCACCTGGAGCGACACTCTCGAGATCGTCGTCGCCGACGACGGTGCCCGGGCCGCCGCACGGCGGGAGGGGCTCGATCCCGACGAGGTCGCCCGCGAGCGGGTCTCCAGCCAAGACGACGACCTGGCCGCACTCACCCAGGCACCGACAGGTCGCGGGATGACCGAAATGCGTGAGCGCGCCGAACTCTACGGCGGGATGCTCAACACGATCGTCACGCCGGGCGTCGGGTTCACGGTCACCGCGATCTTCCCCGCGCTGCGTGCCCACAACGGCATCGAGGGCGTCAGGCTGGGCACGGAGTGAGCGCGCGAGTGGCGCGTGCGAAGGCCTCACGGCCTCCGGTGCGGATGCTGCTCGTCGACGACTCCCCGTGGCAGCGCGAGGGCTGGGCGCTGCTGTTCGGCTCGCAGCCGGATCTCGAGGTCGTCGGGCAGGCCGGCGATGGGGCACAGGCGCTCGCCTTTCTCCGCAAAGAGAAGGTGGATGTCGTGCTCATGGACATCCACATGCCCCGGGTGAACGGCCTGGTCGCGACCGAACGCATCCTCGGTGACGAGCAGGCGCTCGCGAACGGCCCCGCACCGCGCATCATCCTGGTCGCGAACGTCGACCTCGACGACCACGTGCCCGCCGCCGCGATCGCGGGCGCCTACGCCGTGCTCTACAAGGATGCCGAGCCGGAGGCGCTGTTCGACGTCATCCGCGAGGCAGCGCTCGCCCACCACGACATCTAGGCGCAGGATGGGCCCATGCGCGAACCCGTCGACCAGACCACTATTGATCGCATCGACGCCTGGTGGCGGGCCGCGAACTACCTGAGCATCGGGCAGATCTACTTGCTCGCCAACCCGTTGTTGCGGGAACCGCTCACCCGCGACCACGTCAAGCCGCGCCTGCTCGGTCACTGGGGCACGACCCCCGGGCTCAACTTCTTGTACGCCCACCTCAACCGCGCCATCGTGGAGCGCAACCAGAGCACGGTCTACATCGCCGGTCCGGGGCACGGCGGCCCGGGGATGGTCGCGAACGCCTGGCTCGACGGCACCTACTCCGAGGTGTATCCCGACATCGATCGGTCGGAGGCGGGCATCGGCAGGCTGTTCCGGCAGTTCTCGTTCCCGGGCGGCATCCCGAGCCACGCCTCGCCCGACACGCCCGGGTCGATGCACGAAGGCGGCGAGTTGGGGTACGCGCTGTCGCACGCGTACGGGGCCGCGTTCGACAACCCCGACCTGCTCGTCGCGTGCGTGATCGGCGACGGTGAGGCCGAAACCGGTCCGCTCGCGACGGCGTGGCACGGCAACAAGTTCCTCAACGCGCGGCAGGACGGCGTCGTGCTGCCGATCCTGCATCTCAACGGGTACAAGATCGCCAACCCGACGGTGCTCGCCCGCATCCCCGAAGACGAGCTGCTCGCCCTCATGCGCGGCTACGGACACGAGCCGTTCCTGGTGTCGGGCGGGTTCGACGGTGAGGATCCGCGCGCCGTGCACGCCCGATTCGCGGCGGTGCTCGACGAGGTGCTCGACCGAATCGCCGCGATCAAAGCCGCCGCGGCGGCGGGTGACGAGTCGCGCCCGAACTGGCCGATGATCATCCTGCGCACCCCGAAGGGCTGGACCTGCCCGGCCGAGATCGACGGCGTGCCGGTCGAGAACACCTGGCGCGCCCATCAGGTTCCGCTGGCGAGTGCGCGCGACACCGAGGCGCACCTTCGGGTTCTCGACGACTGGATGCGGTCCTACCGCCCCGAGGAGCTGTTCGACGAAAGCGGTGCCCCGCTGCCCGAGGTCGTCGCGCTCGCCCCGACGGGTGACCTGCGGATGAGTGCCAACCCGGTCGCGAACGGCGGACTGCGGCGCGACCTTCAGCTTCCCGACTTCCGACAGACGGCCGTCGACGTCGACCCGGCGGCGCGCGGTGCGCTCCAGCTCGAGTCGACGGCAGTGCTCGGCCACTGGCTGGCCGACGTCATCCGGCGAAACCCCACCGACTTTCGCATCTTCGGGCCCGACGAGACTGCGTCGAACCGTCTCGCCCCGGCGATCTACGAGGCGACGGCGAAGCAATGGAACGCCGAGGTCGAGAGTGTCGACCTGAACCTCGCCCCCACCGGTCGCGTCATGGAGGTGCTCAGCGAGCACCAGTGCCAAGGCTGGCTGGAGGGCTACCTGTTGAGCGGCCGGCACGGGCTGTTCAACACCTATGAGGCCTTCGTGCACATCGTCGACTCGATGTTCAACCAGCACGCCAAGTGGCTCGAAGCTTCCCGTCGCATCCCGTGGCGTGAGCCGATCGCGAGTCTCAACTACCTGCTCTCCAGCCACGTCTGGCGGCAAGACCACAACGGCTTCAGCCATCAGGATCCGGGCTTCCTCGATGTGGCGGTGAACAAGAGCGCCGAGATCGTGCGGGTCTATCTGCCGTTCGACGCCAACACCCTGCTCTCGACCTACGACCACTGTCTGCGGTCGGTCGACTACGTCAACGTCGTCGTCGCGGGCAAGCAGCCCGCGCCGCA